>NZ_JBFWIR010000011.1:0-48964 GCF_050255895.1 Parachlamydia sp. | reverse complement strand
AAGATCGGGTAACAGAAATAACACAAGCAGTCCAAGAAGACTGAATAACATACCAATAACACACCCCAGGATTGGATCACGCCCTTTAACTCGCGCATATTGTGGGGCAAGACTTCCAACTAAGGCTAAAAAAATAAGTGAAGAAAAAAAATGCACAAACTACCTTGTAAATAATAACTGAACCTTGTTCAGTCCATTTTGATAAGATTTATTATACAGCGATTCCTTGAAAAAGTCAACCTCATCCTCTAGAAAACAAAATATTTTATTGAATTCATTCTAAAATGCAAAAGAACGTTTATTTTATTAGTTTGGCATGTTACATTGAAAAACAATCAGATTGTTTGTTTAAGGAGCTTGCCAGATATGGGAGAAGAAAAAACTCGCAAAGTCGATACCAAAGAGTTCGAACTACCTGAAACTGTTTTCATCCGGGATATTGAAAATCGTGTCTTTCAAGGGATTGTTCTACAATGCTTAGCCAGAGTAGAGGGGATCACCCTTGTGGAAGGAAACTTTATCGATAGTATTCTAGGACGTGGAAATGTGGAGGGTGGAATCAAGGGGATCTACTCTGAACAAGACAACAAAACACATACCGTTGACATCAAAGTAGAAGTGAACATCTGCTATGGGGTTTCGATTCCTGATAAGGCGGAAGAAATTCAAACTAAAATCGCAGAAGAGATCACAAAAATGACGGGACTTCATGTATCACGCGTGCATGTAGTATTTAAGAATATCGTCTCTCCTTCACAAATGAAAAAAATTCTCGGACCAAGTGCACCTATGCCCGTGGAATCAAACCTAGAAGACGAATATAACGACGAGTTTTAAGCAAATCCGATGGGAAATCTGTTTTATTTTTTAATGAATTTTGTTTTAGCTCTCTTCTTTCTTTTAGTTGGAATTGCATGCTTGCTTGTTTCATTTTTCCCGCAAATGCGGATTGAAATTTTGCGACTCATTACAGACGGAACATGGATCATTTTTTCTGCGGGCGCCATTTTTGTGCTCATTAGTTGCACTATTTTTTTTCAACTCTTCCTCACTTCCCGACGCAAAAGCTACGTGATTCGCTCAGGCAAAAATGCTGTCGAAGTGGATCAATCTCTAATCGAAGAATATTTAAATCTTTATTGGAGGCAAGTATTTCCCCATCATGCGATACCCACACAGGTTCAGATTAAAAAGAATCAGATTTATTTAACAGCTGATTTACCTTTTATGCCTGAAGAGGAACAAGGGACATTTCTTAAACAATTTGAAGAGAATATTAGCGAACTTTTTACTCGTACATTGGGCTATCGAAACGATTTCTATCTATCGATTAACTTCCAAGAAAAACCTAAAGCCTTACCAGAAAAGTAAGCTCCCTAACTTTATTAGGGAGCTTCCGAATTATTTGGAAACTTCCGTTTGATCTTCTACTTTACGATCTCCTACAACTTGCTTAACTTTTTTAACAAGATCAGCTTTTGCCTTTTCGTTTGGCACTGTTCCTTTTAAGTTAATCGTCCCTTTGATGATCACAATTTTGATGTTACCCGCTTGAGATTCAAGATCCTTATCTTCTGCGATCGCTTGACGGATTTTTCGCAACCAAGGTCTGTCTGCATAAGAATCAGCTTGATCGCCAGGATGCGTGTCCGTGATTGAAGCATCTTTAGACTTCGTGCTTGTCGCATCTAATGCACTATCTGCATCAGCTGTATAGTAAGAGCTCGGATTTGGTGGTGTAGGACCTGTTGGAGTTTCTTTTTTTTCACAAGCTGTAAAAAGCATTCCCAATGCAGGCAATAGATAAATCACTTTTTTCATAATAACTCTCCTCAAATATTTAAGAATTGGGGTTAGAAAAAATCAAAACCTAACCTTTTAAATTGGAATGTAAGAATCCCCTCGCATCTTGTCAATATTTTTTTTATATATTTTAGATAGTTTTCTTAAAAAATAAATTCTGATAATATTGCTTGGAATTTCTTAAATAAAAGGGTTTAATAATGAAAGTATTAATAAAATCTTACTCACTTAATGCCGCTCTAATAAAACCCTTTTCAGATCAAGTGAAAAAAGGCAAATGGCATCATTGGAAAAGAACCTTCATTGTCGAAAACCACACAGAATCAGGATATGCGGCGGTCACTTTAAATGCGTGGGAAAGATTTTTATCCAAACTGACGCAACGATTCATCACAAATGAACTTAAAATGGGACAAATCCATTTTATCGATCGCTCAAGCATTGAAAAAAAAATCTCAGATGTCACTCACCCTCTAATTTCCACCCCAAAGACTCATCCCTCTGAGCCGATAACCAAAAGGCTGCAAAACTATCAAAATTCAAGAGTAGGACTTAAAAATGCAGAGGAACTTTCATCTAAAGAACTAACAGACATCATTGCGATCTTTGAAAAACAAAAAGACAAATCCTCTGCGTCTGTGAATCTCAAAAAACGCCCCTTTCAAAAAAACACATATGAGGCTATTTTGCGATCAATGATTTCGGAAGGTGAAATTGCTGGCTATATTTTAGCGGGCATGGATTGCAAAATTTATTTTGACAGGAATAAGCTTCCTAAAGATGAAGCCCTAGTAGATATAACAAAACTCAAGGTCTTCCGGCAAAAAGTTAACGACCTCAGAAATTTACCCACTAACAATTTCTCCCCTAAAGAATTTGGCTATTTTCTTTCTGTTATCGAAAAGCTCGAAGTCCAATTTAATGAACGATTGATTAAAAATTGGGATCAAGCCTTTCTTTTACCTCCAAGCAAACTTTTTTCCACACAAAAAGCCAAAGTACTAGATTATCTTGTCAAAAATAAAGTGATTGATGCTTGGACTTTAGATGAAGATAATTGGTATGCAAGAATAGATGAAAATGACCTAATCGTTAAAAAGCCTTCAGACCAGTGGCGAAACAGGGAACTTATTTCGCAAGGTTATCAAAAAAACGTTTTAAACATAGCCGACGTTCATTTAGCTGTCTATGGTTTAACCAATCTACAAATTGATTTCCTTTGCCAAATTACACATGATTTGAATGCTTTAAATTCTCACGAATCTTTGTACTATGAACTAAGACAAAAATTATCCGTTCCAGGATCCCTCAATGAAGATGAGGTTTATATTTTAAGCAGAATGCATGAAGAAAAACTCATTCACGCCGTTAACGTTATCGAAAATAAAAATTATCTATATCGAATCATTGTATATCCAACCGCAAAAAGCGCGGTAGAAGACTTTTTAAACAATGGGACAAATTTTCGAAAAGCTTTATGGCAACAAAATTTCTCACAGGAAGAAGCCTCTCAAATACATGCCCTTCGGAAAAATTTTATAAGCGGAGAAGTTGTACAAGATATCTCCTTTTTATCTAGTAAGGCTCACACTTTTTTAAGTCCCTATTGTCATATCTTACACAATCCTGAAGAAAACACTTATGAAGCCAAACTCCTCGAATATAAAGCCAAAGATTTTTAATGTATGTTTACACAATATCCTCTCTTTCAATCTCATTTAGATGTGGCACATAACCACTGGAAAAAACTCGTCAACCCCGGTGACACGGTGATTGATGCAACCTGTGGGAATGGACATGATACACTCATCTTAGCCAAACTTGTGCTCGACTCAAGCTCAGGATGCGTGATAGGAATGGATGTGCAACCACAAGCAATTGCAGCCACACGCGAAAAACTTGCAAAAGAATTATCCGCAAATCAAATGGAACGCCTACATTTGCATTGCGCCTGCCATTCTATTTTTCCGATTCAAACCGAAAATTCGGTTCAATTGATTGTCTATAATTTAGGTTATTTACCAAAAAGTGACAAGTCCCTCACAACATGTGTGAATACAACACTTATAAGCTTACAAGCAGCCCTCTCTTTAATTGCTCCAGGAGGAGCTGTGAGCCTTACATGTTATCCTGGGCATGAAGAAGGAAAAAGGGAGGAAGAAGCAATTTTGAACTTTGTTCAAAAGCTTCGACCACAAGAATGGAGCTGCAGCTACCAAACTTGGGTCAACCGCCAAAAAGCACCTGGCTTACTTCTGATCCAAAAAGCGAACACCAAAAAGTGTTTGATAACAGAGTAACAAATGGTTCACCCCATTGATCGCTCTATGCGGCGAAGCTTCAGGAGGCAAATGAAAATAGCTTGCGATGGAGTCCTTTGATAAACTTATTGCATCCGGGACATCTTCATTGATCATTTGCCAAAGCTCGACTCTTTTCGTCCAATACATCGAAGCTAAATCCAACCAATGATAAGGCCAGTTCAAACGCTCTTGTGTATAGGTATCGACCAGTTGATTAAAAAAAGGACGATCAAAACTTGGATTTTGACAAATAAAGACAGATTTTCCCCTCTCGATTCCAAGCTGAGTAAAAAGAGCAATGACCTCTTCTCGAATGTGCAAAGGAGCATCTCCCCCTAAGACCAGTTCACGCGTGTAACCGTTAATCTCTAAACTCATAGGATCAGTTTTTTGCCAAATCTCAGAGGGATGATTAACCAGCTTTTGATAGGTGGCACGGGTTTGATTTCTTGATAAATCCACAACTTTAAAAGCGATGTCTATCACCACGTGTTTAGTACAATCTAAACCTGTTGTCTCTAAATCTAAAAATACAGCTTGCATAAAACCACATAAATTCAGGAATTAAACTTCCGATATTGGAGTATTTATCTCTCAATTTAACAAACTTTCTTCTCTGAAAACAAGAATAAAGATTGCTAACAAGAGAGTCTCTATATTTTTTATTGATTGATTATTTTTTTAATATTTGCTAAATTGAATTTTAATACTTAAATTTACTTCAATTTTTATTAAGAATCACAGGAACATCTTTTTTCTTATGTCTCTCAATCTAATTGAAGGGTTTTGTCGTCTTCTGATGCGATTTCGTTATCCCGTTTCTCTTCCTGAAGATATTGCACAAGCCCTTGGGATTTCCTTCTCAAATTTTTTAACGTTTGATCAGCTTATTGAACAACTTATTGATCCAAATTGTTCACCTAAAAGACTTAAAAAATACATGCCGCGTGAAGATGCAGAAGCCGCCTTTGAATCCGCCTGTAAAAAAGACAAGTTTTCACAGAACTCCCTTTTTTCTTACTATTTCAATGAAGGGTGGCTAGAATTTATCCTGCAGTTTGACAGTCATTCCCGCCTACGACGCATCTATATCCATCATAATAAAATTCTGCAAGAAGAGGGCGCAGAAATTCCTCTAAAAGAGACCTCCCCTCTTTAAACTCTTCCAAAAAATTTCCTAACTTGAAACAGAACCACATAAACTTGGGTTTTAAGCTCGACTTTTAACCCGATTCGGACGTAGACTCTAACCAATAGTCCAATGCTTCCTAAAAATAGAAGGGTAATGCATGAGTACAGAAATCGAAAAGCGCATTCTTGTCAAAGTTTTCGTCGGATGTCGTTTACATGCTGAATTGCGGTTACAGCTTAACCAAAGCCACGCCTGGAAACAAGTCAAGATTGAATCTAAACCACAAGATGGCACGCTTTGCGAAGTCCACTATCAGCAAAAGGATTATGTTGGAATGTTTTTACCTCAGGAAACATTGACTCTTTCCGAATTAAAAGAATACGAACGCCTTGTCCAACAAAAATTCAAAGAGTACTGCCCTTCTTTGGAAGAAGAAACGATTAAGCTTGTTGTATTCCCCCAAATTTTTATCAGTTAATTTTCTTCTTTGGATAGGCCTCCATGACTCGCTTGATTTTAGGTTCACAATCTCCAAGACGTAAAGAAATCCTAGAATACTTTTCAATTCCTTTTGAGCAGATTTCTTCCTCTTTCGATGAAGACTCGATTGCTTTTCAAAATAATCCAGAAGAATACGTTTGCGCTATTTCACAAGGGAAAGCTGAAGAATTAGCCCGAAAATTTCCAAAGGCCATCATTTTAACTGCAGACACCATTGTCCATAAAGATGGAAAAGTCTATGGCAAACCAAAAAATCGAGAAGAGGCCAAAGATATCTTGCAACAATTAGCTGGACATTGGCACCAGGTCTACACAGGAGTGACTGTTCGACATGCAAAAGAACACCATTCTTCTTTTGAAAGAACGCAAGTGCTATTCCATGCCCTCACACCCGAAGAAATCGATTTATACCATGACAAAATTGCATGGCAAGATAAAGCAGCAGGCTACGCTATCCAACAAAATGGGAGCATCATCATTCGTTCAATTGAAGGCTGTTATTATAATGTTTTGGGATTGCCAGTCCATACCACAAAACTTTTGTTAGCAAAAGTTGGAATTAATCTCTGGGAGCACTTGTGAAATATCCCTTTTATTTTTTCAGTATCTTTAGCTTGTTTGCTTGCTTTGCTGTCTATAGCCAAACTGACTCTCCCCAAAAAAAACAAGTGCTGTATTTCATGCAAAGAGGAAATACCCAGCAAGCTTTGAGTCTTTATCGCCAAATATGTGATGAAACGGGCAAACACGATTTCGAGCTACTTGAACAAGTGGGTTTGATTCTTTTGGATCAGGGGCTACGCACGCGCGATCCAGAAGTTCAGCTTCTGACGATGTTTGGAGCTGGCATGGCGACAAATGATAAAACATTGTACATGCTTGAAGAAGGCTTAAAAAGCCCGAATCCCATGCTGCAACTCATCAGCTTAAACTTACTTGCAAGTTCTTTTGATGATGAAGCTGATGATGTTTTAATGCATGCGATGCTTTCAAATGAACTCTTAATCCGTTTAGAAGCCGCCTTTCAATTGGCCAGAAAAAAGCACCCACAGGCTGTCTCTCAAATTGAATCTTTAATGTACAAAGTGCCTGATGCATTACACCCTCTATTTCCTCAATTGTTTGCCCTAGCCGGAAATGCTGAAGCCTTTCAGATTATTCGCAAATTAATGGCTTCTCCCAATCAAGATACACGTCTTTCTGCAATTCATTGTGCTGCAAAGGCTGGTCGAGATGATTTTTTGCCTCAGATTCGCATTCTTGCTTCTCAGCACGATGTACGGCAACAAGAAATCTGCGCCTATGTCTTAGGGATGTTAAAAGATGAGCAAGCCATTCCCCTTTTAGAGAAACTTGCTCAATCGGGAACAATCTCTATTCGCCTAGCGGCTTTAAACGCGTTGTATGAATTGGGGCACAAAGAAGCTTGTGAAGGAATAGTTGCTGCCGCAAAAATCCAGAATCCCTATGCCTTTACACTTTTAGGAGACATCAAAGGATATGAATCTACCCTGTACGAGCTGTCTAAATCTGGTTCTGCTGTGATTAAATTAAATGCCTGTTTAAGTTTGCTTCGACAAGGTGATAGACGCTGCTTACCTTTTCTTGCAGACATTTTATTACAAGATTCCCGCGATTTAGCATTCGTCAAAGCAAATTCTCCAGGATCATCTTTGTTCTATTGGAAAATCATCCCTTCCGCTCATCATAATCTCGCCAATAACCCTTCTGCCTATGAGTTATCCGTATCGATGCGCGAGCAAGTTTTAGTGGAAACGCTAGACTTACCTGAAGAAGATTTCTTGGACATTGCCACAGTCCTTTTTGAAAAGGAACAGAATGATTTAATCCCCTGCCTAGTCGATTTACTAGAAAACGTGCAAACGCCGAAAGCGGTCGAACTCCTCAAAAGGTTTCAGCAAAAAGCGGGAGCACCCCTTATCCGCAATTACTGCAACTTGGCTCTATATAAATTAAAAATTCCCGGCCCCTATGAAGAAAATTTAAAAAAATGGGTTCTTGAGCAAAAAGATAATGAACTGATTCGATTCCGCCCTTTTCTTCCCTGGGAAACGCGCTCCGACATTTCTTCTTCCCCCTACCATCTAACACCACACGAGACCTCCCGCCTGCTGATTGATTCTTTTGAAGCTTTGGCCCGTTCCCAAAATTATGAAGGGATCCAAGTCCTATTAGAAGCGATACAAAATGGCAATCAAACAAATAAATATGCTCTTGCCGGGCTTCTATTAAGATCTATTCAATAAAATTACGCTTTCCATACATGTACACTTATTTGCGATCACAAATTAATCATCTTAAACTGTTAAAATTTCACTTTTTTTTCAGCTTACTTCTATTCGTTCCTCTTAGCTCTATGCAGGCAAATGATGACGAGAAATTAGTCGATGACCTTTTTGCCCAAGGTATTACCGTCGATTTACGCTCTCCTTCTTTTTCAGATGGCGTTTTACATACAGATCAAGGAGGCGTTATCCAAGGACGCGATATTCGCATTCAAGCAAAAGAAATTACCTATACCAAAAAAAAGCTCGATAAAAAACCAGTTTGTCTTTTGAATGCACAAGACTCTGTCATGTTAGAGTTTGGAGATTATGTGTTTGTCGGATCCCGCCTAGATTACGATTTTCAAACAAATTCTGGAGTTATTTACGATGCAAGAACAGGCATTGAGCCTTGGTATTTTGGAGGGAAAGAGATCGAATTATGCGCGGATGGCAACTACCGAGTACGCCATGGGTTTGTCACAACATCCGAAAATTACATTCCGGAATGGCAAATCTCTTCCGATGAAGCATCATTAACAGATGGACGCAATGTCGCAGCCAAAAATGTTTATTTTACTTTTGTCAAAATGCCTTTGTTTTGGCTTCCTTCTTTTAAGCTAAACCTTAATACCATTCTGGATAATCCAATTCGCTATAATGTGCGTTGGGGCGGAAGACAAGGCCCTCGTATTGGAATGACTTACGAGGTTTTCTCTTGGAATAACTGGAAAACATTTTTTCGTTTCGATTATCGAATTCGTCGTGGCCCTGGAGCTGGCTTTGAAACTTATTACCGCTCTCCTGATCATCGGGCCGAATTTCAGTCGATTAGCTATATTGCTAGAGATTCCTCTCTTTTACACCCTAGCGAAAAGCTACGCTACCGCTTTCAAGGTATTTACCACAATTCTGTTCTGGATGATAAGGTCACCATTGATCTGACCTACGACAAGTTAAGTGATAAAGAGATGGCTACCGATTATCAAGATAAAAGCCTTGAGCTAGAAACAGCCTTACGCACACAATTGCATG
This sequence comes from Parachlamydia sp., assembly GCF_050255895.1. Taxonomy (NCBI): domain Bacteria; kingdom Pseudomonadati; phylum Chlamydiota; class Chlamydiia; order Parachlamydiales; family Parachlamydiaceae; genus Parachlamydia; species Parachlamydia sp. The sequence continues at coordinate 39,905 of NZ_JBFWIR010000011.1, read as the reverse complement.
TTCGCCGCCAGCACGAACAATGGATTACAAACTTCTATACTGTCGTGCGTGCAAATGGTTTTCAAACGCTGAAGCAAGAACTGCCAACTATCAAAACCAGTTGGAGACCCTTTGTCTTAGGCCCCACCCGCGTTATTACGGATATGCATTTTACAGCTTCCTATCTAGATTTTGTTTATTCCACCCCAAATAAATGGAATGTCCCCGATTACCATGCCACACGCCTGGCTTATACACAGCGTTTTTATCGTTCTTGGAAAGCTGGGATTTTTAATATCAGCCCAGAAGTTGGCGGAAAATTGATTTATTACGGAAATAGCCCCAAAAAAGATGACCGTTTGCTTACATTTGGAGACTTTGGGTTCAATGCACATACAAAATTTGAGCGTTTTTTTGGAAACTGCAAACATGCCGTGCAACCTTATATGCAATATCGTTATTTAACTAGCCCTACCGTATCTCCAAACGATCACTATATTTTTGATATTGATGATGGTTGGTATCGCCTTAATTTATTACGCTTTGGGGTTAGTCAAAGTTTGTATTGTAAAGAAGGAATTGGCTGCTTCCAACGCCCCATTTTTGCTGATTTGTATGCATATGCTTTTTTTGATACTCCCACCATTCACAGTGCCGTTCCTAAGGCCTATGCGCAAGTCCGATTTGCCTCTTTTGAGACCTTGCGACATATTTTAGTCACTTCGTGGGACTTTGAGCATCAGCAATTAGATGAGTTTAATTTTCACACCGATTGGACCATCAGCCAAAACATTGCTTTTGCGTGTGAATATCGACATCGTAGTGCTTTCCACTGGAGAAAAGTGGATCAAACAAATTTCATTTTAGATTCTTTTCGCAAAGAAAATTCTTTGAGGCATTCTTCACTATCCGACCGCCGCGATACACTGCTATTTCATCTTTTTTACCGTTTTCACCCCGCTTGGTCCATTGAATTTGAATCTCGCCATGGCTGGAATCGAATGAGAGAACCTTCATACAATGAATTTGAGATTGATCTTAACACAATTATTCGTTCCTGCTGGCATGTTCAACTTTCTTATCGACACAAAGAAGATGATGACCGTCTTGCCTTATATTTTTCTGTGGGAATGAAACGTCCTGATACTTCCTGTTCACGCAGTTTTTGGCCTTCTCTGGAGTTCTAATGAATATGACGATTTCTAAAGCCTCTTTAGATGATTGGCAAACAGTTCAAAATCTTGCGCGATTTTACGTTTACGATATGGCTCGCTACTGCGGTTTTTTACCCGGCTGGGAGACGCCACCAAACGGTCTTTACACATGTGACGATTTAAGCTCTTACTTCACAGACTCCGATAGATATTCTTTTTTGATAAAAGTGGATCATGAATTGGCTGGATTTGTTTTAATTAACAAAGTAGGCAGCATCCCCGAAGTTGATTGGAACATGGGAGAATTTTTTGTGATTTCTAAGTTTCAAGGAAAAGGTGTAGGCCGCACTGCGGCTGAGCAGATTTTCATGCAATTTCCTGGTTTATGGGAGGTCATGCAAATCCCAGAAAATAAAGGAGCGATTGCTTTCTGGAATAAAGTCATTCAGCGCTACACAAACGGACATTTTATGCATACTCAAACTCTTATTCCTAAACCGATAGCGCATATAATGGAGGTGTTAAGATTTGACTCCCTCTTAAATTTTAACCATTTGTAATTTTGTTCAATTATGCTATTGTTTTCTTTTTACTAATCACAAAAAGGGTTCTATGGATTTATTATTTATTGGCACTGGATATGTGGGATTAGTCACAGGCACTTGTCTTGCTGAGATGGGACACCATGTTTTGTGTTTAGATATTGATCATCAAAAAATTGATGGCCTTAATCAAGGTTTAATTCCAATCTACGAACCTGGATTGGAAGAAATGGTTAAGCGTAATATGAAAGCTGGCCGCCTCCAATTTACCACAGATTATGCGCGGGCTGTAGCCTCTGCTGTGGTTTGCTTTATCTGTGTCGATACGCCTGTATCTGCAGATGGAAAAGCCAATCTTACCTTTGTCAAAAATGTCGCGCGTTCTTTAGCTGAGCATATGCAAGAGTACCGGATTATTGTTAGCAAATCTACAGTCCCCGTGGGCACAGCGAGCATGCTTTCCTCCTTAATCCAAGAAGTCTTAGACGAACGCCAGGTAAAAATTGAATTCGATATCGTTTCCAATCCAGAATTTCTAAAGGAAGGGGATGCGATTCATGATTTCATGAAACCTGATCGTGTCATTATTGGAACAAACAGTGAACGCGTCAGCGAAATCATGCGCGAAATCTACTCACCTTTTATGCTCAGCCATGATCGTTTAATTATTATGGATATTCCTTCTGCCGAACTAACCAAATATGCCGCCAATGCGATGTTAGCAACCCGTATCTCTTTTATGAATGAACTAGCAGGTTTTTGTGAACTTACAGGCGCAGATATTAACAAAGTACGCAAAGGTATTGGCGCCGATAAAAGAATTGGCTACTACTTTCTGTATGCCGGAGCTGGCTTCGGAGGGTCTTGCTTTCCAAAAGATATTCGCGCACTTTGTTCCCATGCCAAATCATTGAGATACCCAACACCTTTGTTAGAAGCGACTTTTTCTGTAAATGAACGTCAAAAAATGGTCTTGAGTGAAAAAATTTGTGATTACTTTGCCCAAAAAGATGAACAAGGGGTAAAAGGAAAAACCATCGCTGTATGGGGCTTGGCTTTTAAACCCGAGACAGATGACATGCGAGAAGCACCTTCAATTAAACTCATTGAACATCTTCTATCCGAAGGAGCGCAAATCCGAGTGTTTGATCCAGTTGCACTTGAAAACGGCCGCAAAATTTTTGGCTCCCATGCCGCTGTCCACTTCTGCTCAAGCGAACAAGAAACTGCTCAAGGAGCAGATGCAATCGCGTTAATCACCGAATGGAAACAATTTCGCTTTCTCGACTTTAAAATGATTTTAAATGTCATGAAAGGCAATGCCTTTTTTGATGGACGTAATCAATACACCCCAGAAGATATGTCGAAAAAAGGATTTGACTATATCAGTATCGGTCGGCTACAAGCTTTAGCTGAACAAAGAAAACATTTTTTAGATTCAAAATTTCCACCCATTGAGGATCATGCTTCAGCCAATGTCACCCTGCTGTCATAAAAATAGTGAGAAAATTTACCTAGAGGAATTTCAGCAAGCAGCTCTCCAACATATTGAAGCCTGTTTAGAAAAGCTTTTTCCTGAAAGCCACATGCCCTATCAATCCCTCTTTGATGCAGCACGCTATTCTTTGCTTGGTGGAGGCAAGCGCATTCGCCCCCTATTAAGCTTAGCTGTGACTCAGGCCTTGACGGGAACCTTCACGCAAGCCATTCAGCCAGCCTGCGCTCTAGAACTTATTCATACTTATTCATTGGTACATGATGATCTACCCTCAATGGACAATGATGATTTCAGAAGGGGAAAACCTTCTTTACATAAAGTTTTTCCAGAAGGACATGCCATTTTAACCGGAGATTTTCTTCTTACCTACGCATTTGAAGTTTTGTGCTCTTCCCCTGGTTTGACTGCGCAGCAAATCGTAGAACTTGTTGCCTTGCTTGCTAAAAGTGCTGGAGGTCACGGAATGATCGCCGGACAGATCATGGATATCTCGGCTGTTAACCAAACGCTCACATTGGACAATCTGCAACACATTCATCAAACAAAAACAGGTGCTTTGATCACTTGTGCAGTTGAGTTTGGTGCCATTGTTTCGGGTTGCGCACCTGTAGAACGCGCTCTTTTGCAACAATTCGGAAATGAGATTGGACTTGCCTTTCAAATTATTGATGACGTTTTGGATATCACTTCCAGCCACGCCAAACATGGAGATTCTGTCGCTTCCGATTTAAAAAACAATAAGACAACTTATGCGACGCTTCTAGGGGTTGAAAAAGCTCAATTACTAGCCCAAAAACATGTTCAAACAGCCTTAGCAAAGCTTGAAAAATTGCCGTTAAAAACCGACCTATTAAATCAACTTGTTGCTAAAGTTTGCCCACACATTCATGTATAATTTTTTTGTTGCCTGTTTATTAAAGTTTAGATATACCGCTTGATGATAAGTAAACCTTTCAAAGCAATTAACAAATTGATATCTGATGAATCAGGAATATACAAGTTACGCACCGAACGAACTGGAAGTACAGGTTAAGCACAACCCTGCTAAAAGGCTATTTGATATTTTTTTCAGCCTATCTGCACTTTTCGTTTGTGTTCCTTTGTTTATTATTGTGGCCATTAGCATTAAACTCTCTTCCAGAGGCCCCGTTTTCTTCTCGCACGAACGGATTGGAAGAGGAGGAAAACCTTTTAAATGTTACAAGTTTCGCACCATGTATCCGGATGCAGAAGTTCGCCTAAAGGAAATGTTGGTCATCTGTCCCAAAACACGGGAAGAATGGAATCAATCCCATAAACTCAAGGATGACCCTCGCGTGACCCCACTCGGCTCTTTTTTACGTAAAACATCTCTCGATGAGTTTCCTCAATTTTGGAATGTTTTGAAGGGAGATCTGAGTGTCGTTGGACCACGCCCGGTTGTCCAAGACGAGATTGCAAAGCACTATGGAGTTAAGGCAGCAGACATTTTGCGCCTACGCCCTGGAATTACAGGACCTTGGCAGGTTTCAGGTAGAAGCGATGTTTCTTACGACACTAGAATTATGTTGGATCAAAAATATGTTGAAGACCAATCGATTATCTTGGATCTTAAACTCATTGCGAAAACAATCCCTGCTATTTTCACATCTAAAGGCGCTTATTAGGAATGAACCTCTATTCCAAGCAGATTAACAGCGCCTTTCTCATTAGTTTACTTTTCACGTTTCTTACACCCGCTCTTTTTCACTCCTTGCGCATCTTGTTTTTTTCCCCTTTTCTCGTTATCCTTTTTTACAAAAAAAAACTATCGGTTTGTTTGTGGAGTGCTTGCTTATGTGGAGTAATTATCGATCTTCTTTCCTCCCACTCACGTTTAGGCATCCATGCTTTTGCCTATGTCTGCACAACGTGGATCCTTTTTGGTTTTAAACGCCATTTTTTTGCAGATAGCTTGAGCACATTACCTATCATGACTTTCTTTTTCTCTGTATTGACTTCGACAATCTTACTGCTATTGGTTTATACGTTTGAGAAAAACATTCACATTCATCCAAATTGGATTTTAACTGACCTCATTTTTTTCTCAGCTCTCGATGCCTTGTATGCATTTTGTATTTTTATTCTTCCTGCATGGCTTTTTGGAAAGCCGATCAGAAAAGGAAGGGAGTATTTTAGAGAAAGAAGCTTTGAGAAGGGCTAAAAAATGTTGCCGCAAACCTTGAAGGCTACGGCAATCATAGAGCAACGATTAAGGCTTTTTATTAACATCCGGGACAATCTTTGTAGAAGAAGGAACTTTTTTATCTCCCTCTTTTTTCCCGTCATCAACATCCTCATCGTCATCATCGTCGTCATCGTCATCATCATCATCATTTGAATCTGATTTTTTCATGCATGCTGCAAATTTTTGGGCTTTTTGTTGCTGAATATCATCAAGCATTACCTGAATTTGCTTTGTATCTTGAATCCCATGTTTTTTCAAAACAGTTGAAAAAACCCCTAAAAGTGTCTCTCTGAAAAGTTTGACAGCGGCTTGACGATCACTTGGATCCTTGAGGGGGTTTGGGTTCATGCTAGCCGCTTTGCTTTCAACAAGCTTAATCACTTCTTTGTCTTGTTGTTTAAGCTCAGAGATAATTGCAGCCCATTCTTTCTCAGGCACTTTAAATTTTTTTAAAGTCACGCTAACAAAAGATTCGGGGAAATATGAAAGCAAAAGCTCTTTTGAACAATCTTCTGTTGTTTGTTCTGCAGCCTTAGCTTCAAAGGGCATGGCAAAAGCCACGACTCCCAAATATAATGAAAGCGCACAATTTAACAGCTTCATTCTTCTCTCCTTAATTTTGGATAAGACTAAACTCAATATGGAATTGGATTTTTGTTTGGCGTTAGCCTCCGACTATCTAAGCAAGCTTTTAATCGTGTCGCATGACGCCCCTTGATATATTCAAAACTAGATCGAATTACAACTGGACTTATCGGATTTGCGACATTTAAAGCAAGCATCACATCGCTATATTCCGCAAATAAAACTTGCATGAGAATGCGTACTGCCCGATCTGGATCAAAAGGATTTAGTAATGGGTTCGGACGCATTTGATTGGCAATATTTTTGACTTGCGCCACAATCCGCTCTCTTCTATCTCTGAGAGATTGGTAAACGAGCATCCATTGACTTTGAGCCACCCCGTTCATATTCAAGGCTTCACTCAACACATCATAGGAAAAAAAATTGACCTCTATTTCTTTGAAGCAAGCTGGCGTATCATCATAAGCCATCACGACTTGCGAGGGTATTAAAAGAATAAATAGAGCTAGAGCAGTCCCTAAAAAAACCTTATCTGAAAGACTTAAGTATTTAAAAAACATACACTTAACCTCATTCATCACATTTCGGTTTTATCATCTTTTCATAGACTATGAAGGGCATTCATTTTTGTAAAGCTCTCTTTAAAAAACTAATCTTTTCAAAATAAATTAACTTCATCAATGATTAAAAATATGATTGCTTATATACATCAAATCTGGTTTGTTTAAAACTATTTAGGAACGAAAACATTTGTGTACGTTGATTGCATTTTTTAACTATTTTTGAGAATTATTATGACTAGTAAAATAGGATCAGGATCTGGATCAGGATCCGGCATTTCCAACCTTATTAATTTTTATGAAGCTCCTCTATCCTCATCCCACGTTGGATCGCTTTCTTCAGCGAATTCTTCTAGATCTCAAAACGCTTCCGAATCCAAAAACCAAGTGCCCAAACTCAATCTCTCCCATTCTGCAGTAGATAAAACAACAAATGCCGTTTCAGCGGAAATGCTCAAAGCCGAAAATTCAATGACTTCCCCACGTCTAAAGCAAGTGCGCATTGGTGCGCTTTCATCGGCAAATCCCCTGAGTATTTCTTCCACTAAACCGAATGTGCCACAACTTAATCTTGCTTCAAAAGTGGAAAAAGTGGAGGCCGTTTCAGCAGAGGCACTTCATCTATCTCGAGCTGAAACTTCTCTGACTTCTCCTCTCCATAATCAAAAGCGAACTCGAAGCCGTTCTGTCGCAGCAATGCATGAAATACGCCAAGCTCCTTTTATAGAGACAGCTAAAACAAGTCGAAAGTCCTCTGAAAATATTCGAAAATCATCCGATGTCGCACAAGTCGGTTCTCGTCAGTTAGTTAAGAATCCTTTTTCTTCACCTCTTTCACCAAGAGATTCGGAAAAAGAAAAAGAATCAAAAGCAATCAAATATATCGAACAAAAAATGAAATTTTTTTTAAAAAAAGATTTCGACAATTTATCTTTTGAAATTTTTCAAACAGATTGCTTTTTCGGACAGCTCACACGCTTTATGGTAAAATTAAAAGCTATCGAAAATGAATTAAAAAAATATTTCAAAAAAAACACAGTCGACAAAGAAGATTCCCTTAATGTATTTAAACAACAATTAGAACACTTACTTTCTTCTTCTCCTGAAAATAACATCTACAATAAAGTTGAAGAACTTCGAAACTTTCAACCATTAATCGCCAAGTTAATTGAATTAAATAGCTATTTTATAAAAACAAAAAGCAGCCATAATCCCCTCTATGCTTTAGATGAATCAGATTTAAAATTTATTCAATTCATGCTCGATTGGAATATCTCAAACACATTTTATTGGACTCAAACGAAATCTGAGACGACATATAAAATTCCTGCTACAGAAATCATGCGCTCGCTTAGCCCTAAAGAAACCAACCGAATCATTGCGGATGTTTTTTTAAATGGAAGTCACTTGATCAAAGCAGACACGCTTATAGAATCAAAAGAAGAATTATTTACAACACTTATCACAGCGATTGATGCAGCACAAGGCTTAAGCGAAATAGCTGTTACTGACCAAGTCTCTCTCTTTCTATTTTTTGTATACGGAGAACCCAAAGCCTTAAGAGTCATCCATGAAGCTCTTTTATCTCCAACAGTCAACTGGGACCTGATTTGTGAAACACTCAAATTCCAAATCCCAAGGAATCTTATGGAAAAATTTGAGTCTTTGCAACCTAAGCTTTTGAAAAATATGCAAAAAGCCTTTGCTGAGATCCCTTATTTCGATAGAGAAGACCCCTTATCAGTTCACGAAATTTTCAGCTTTCTTGATACAATTAATAAAGGTCTGGTCGATTGGAAAATTGTCCAACAAGTTTTAAATTGGAAAGCGTCTAAAAATGAGGAAAAAAGCCAATTTGAGCGCAAAATGGACACATATGCTCAAAGCATTAATGTGGCGATTAGAAAAAGTGAAAACACTCTTTTACGTCTTCTAGTTCCCCCTTATAAAGCTTTGCAACTTTGTACAGTCAACTGCCTGGGGTACGCAACTTCTATTTATAGAACCTATTTGCCAGATTTAAACAATGGTTCGTGTGATCTATTAATGCGAAGCACTGCCGATGTAAAACGCAGCTTTCACTTGACTGTAGAAAAAGATCAATACAGCATTCAGATTCCTTTACAATATGCAATCTATCCTAAAATCAATCCTGAAGACAAAGACTGTGTTCAAGTTCATCTAGGGCTTCGTTATATTACGCTTAACACGAATTTGATCATTTCTTCCGATTTGCAAAATATCCAAGGAAAGATAGAAACCGCCCTTATCGTTCACAAGGAAGGGAAAAAAAATTCTGCCAAAATATTAGATGTATTAAAGTCTTTCCAAAAGAGTTCCGTTGAATTAAGAACTTTATTTCCGGAAAAGACTTTCTCTCCTTTTCAATTGAGATATCAAGAAAAGCCTGAGAGTAAATCCGCGCATGACTGATGTGATTTATTTTAATGAACATTTCTATCCAAGTGAAGCTCCTTTGTTTACGGCAAAGGAGCGCGCCTTTTTGTATGGAGACGGTTTTTTTACCTCTATACGGCTTTCAGAGGGAATCCTTGCACACCTCGATTTACACCTCGAACGTTTAAAAAAAAGTGCAGAAGTTTTGAATATTTGTTTTTCTCCTATTAATGAAAAAATCATTCAAGAACTTATCGCACGCAATCATGCCGAAACGGGTATTTGGAAGTTAAAAATCATTATTACAGGAGGCGATTCGGCCTCTTTAGTCCTTCCTCAGCGGCAAGGTCAAGTTTTAATGACTTTAACACCTTACATAGAGATTCCTTTTAAACCTCTTTTTTTGGGTCTTTTTCCAGAACCCATTATGCGCCCTTTTGCTCGTCACAAAACATTAGCTTACCTCGATCAACTTGCTGTTAAGCAAATGGCGATCCAACAAGGTTTTGATGACATGCTTATTTTAACTTCTCATAAGGAAATTCTTGAAACGACTGTTGCGAATATCTTTTGGATGGATGAGCAAACTTTTTATACCCCCTCTCCCACCTTGCCCTTGCTTTATGGAATTGGTGTACAAACATTTGAAAAAATAGCGAGCAAACAAGGTTGGAAAATTCAGCATGGAGCCTATATACTTGAAGAGATCCCCTCAAATGCCTCTGCTTATCTATGCAATGCTTTAATGGGCTTTCGTCCTGTTACACAAATTGCTGATCGCACTTTTGCGCGCAATTTATCGATTGAGCATTTTTTACACAATAAACAGTAAAACCAAAGATAGCACAACAAGAGTTATTGATAGCACAGCAAAAACTTGCGGCGAAATCCCTTCTCGATAATCAACCTTAAGTCGGATTGAACTTCGTTTGTAGTTGATAAATGACAAAATAAAAATCAGAATTCCCCAAAAAATAAGAATCATTCCCACAATTCTTGCGGCAAATTCATGCACAGGATTCGCAAATGTGAGCAAGCGAACGACGGCAACTCCACCACCTACTCCAGCTAAACCTGTACGGATCCATGACAAAAATGTACGCTGATTTGCAAGTCGATTCCGCTCTTTAGCGAGTCCCGTTCGTTCTTGTGCAAGCACAACGCGTTCGTCGGGGGGGCCATTTTCATAGAGAGTCATCATCTCCTCCTTGACAAGATGCTTCGTATTATCATATTATTTCTTCACAAAAACGGTTTATCTATGACTCAAGTTAAACGGCCCTCTATTTTAATCACTAATGATGATGGAATTCACGCTCCAGGAATTAAGCATTTATGGCAAGCGATTTCTTCATTTGCTGATGTCACTGTGGTTGCACCTGCAACTGAACAATCCGCTGTTAGTCTTTCCATTACGATTCGCAATCCTTTACATATCGAAAAAGTCACATGGCCAGCCAATGTGGATGTTTGGAGTGTTTCAGGAACCCCGGCGGATTGCGTAAAACTGGGCTTAAATGTTGTTTTAGAGAGCCCCCCCGATTTAATTTTATCTGGGATCAATCGTGGCACAAATGCAGGCAGAAATGTTCTTTATAGCGGTACTGTTGGAGGTGTTATTGAGGGGATTATGCATAATATTCCAGGCATTGCATTCTCTTGCTATGACTTTCATGACCCCGCTTATGCTACGGCAGAAAAATACATTCCCTTAATTGTTCGTCATATTCTGCAACACCCTCTTCCAAATGGAACATTTTTAAATGTTAACTTCCCCCCAAAGCATTTAAATGAAATCAAAGGGATTAAGCTAACGCGTCAAGGAAAAGAATATTGGGTCGAAAATCCTGATAAGCGGGAGCATCCGAATCAAGGCAATTCCTATTACTGGCTCGGTGCTAAATTGGCTAAATTTGAAGAGGAAGCAGACTCGGATATTCCACTCCTTCAACAAGGATATTTAACAGCCGTGCCTGTACACGTTGGAGAATTAACCGACCACCACCACCTCACAGCTCATCGAGACCATTTCGAACAACTTTCTCTTTAAAGCTAAAAAAGAGATTCAAAGCGCATTTGCTCTGAATCTCTTTTTTTTAAAGCATAACAATTAGGCAATTTCAAAATAAGAAACTACACTGATTGAATATAATTGAATGATAATTGTGAATAAGAAGCAGATACCTGCCTAAGACACCACCTATGTAGGTGGTAGATAAACGCGAGAGACGGGACTCGAACCCGCAACTTCCGGCGTGACAAGCCGGTGCTCTAACCAATTGAACTACTCCCGCAGAGTATTGTAAAGGACTGGGCGCAACAGGACTCGAACCTATGACCGCCTGTGTGTAAGACAGGAGCTCTACCAACTGAGCTATACGCCCTTGCGAAATAAGCATTAACTTTACTGTTTTTACTATTTCCGTGCAAGCGGATTTTATTCTCACCTGCACATTTTTTCGCAAAAGCCTATTTATCAATATCTTATGAGTATAAATTCATTCTGAATATAAATCGCATCGACACGTTTTTTTGCTGTACAAAACCTCCCCCTATTCAGTACACTATATGCTTCATTCACAGTTTTTCCCGGATATTCATCATGAAAGATTCAACTGTTACATCCTCTAAGCCTTTATCTAGTTATATTTTAGACTACGTCTTTATGGCTATTGGAGCTTTTTTGGCCGCCTTCTCGATTTCAGTTTTTTTGATTCCCAGTAATTTGATCGACGGCGGTATTGTTGGCGTTGCCATGATTTTTGGTTATATGTTTAAGCAAAGCTTATTTCCACTTTTTCTTTTTATCTTCAACCTTCCATTTCTTTACCTAGCCTATAAGCACATAGGAAAGGTGTTTTTAATTCACATGCTGTATGCTGTGATTTTGTTTATGGGGTGCGTCGTCTTTATTGAATCTGTCCTACATGTGGAATTTCATGGAGATTCTGTGGAAGTTGTGGTCATCGGGGGAGCCATCTTAGGCATTGGCTTGGGCTTAATCATTCGTTATGGGGGCTGCTTGGATGGGACAGAGATCCTAGGATTGATCATCAATAAGAAAACTGGCTTCACAGTCGGACAAGTTGTCCTCGTTTGCAATATTTTTATCTTTGGTGGTGCAGGAATCGCATTTCAGGATTGGCATCCCCCACTCCTCTCCTTGATTACCTTTATGGTTGCAAGCAAGGTAATGGATTCGGTGATTGTGGGATTAGACGAAACGAAATCCATGCTCATTATCTCCAAGCACTCCAATGCCATTGCACAAGCCATTATTCATGAACTCGGCTTAGGTTTAACCATCATGTATGGACGTGGAGGTTATTCAGGTGATGCGAGAGAAATTTTATACGTCATTGTTGAACGTCTTCAGTTAGCTGAATTGAAAGAACTCATCTATCGAGAAGATCCTTCAGCTTTTATTGCCATTGAAAACCTGCATGAGGTCGCCAATGGAAATCAGGGCTCTAAAACTGATCGCAGTCAAAAATGGATCGAATCTATCATGTCGCGCGCTTTTGGATCCAAAAAAAATTCCAATGATTCCTGAAATTACTTTTGAAGAAGTTCGGGCAGAAGCTTTACGCTTAGGCTGGGATGATGTTGGAATCACAGAAGCACACATTCCAGAAGATGATATCGAAGCCTATAAAACCTGGCTCGCAAACAATTATCAAGGGGATCTCCAGTATATGGAAAATCACATACGCTGTGATCCCCAACAACTTTTTCCCGGTGCAAAAACCGCCATTATTTTTGTCACGCACTACAAACAAGAAAGAGTGCAATTTCGGAATGATGCTGGTGTGGTTGCCTCTTATGCAAGAGGAAGGGATTACCATCACCTCCACCGGAAAAGATTAAAAAAATTCATTCTTTGGCTTGAACAACGCTCTGGTCAAAGCAACATTGCAAAAGGTTTTAGCGATTCCACCCCTGTTATGGAAAAAGCCCTAGCCGTACAAGCTGGACTCGGCTGGTTTGGAAAAAATACGCTCCTTATTCATCGGCGCTTCGGAACTTTTTTACTTCTTTCCGGACTTTTTACTTCTTTAAACATACAGGAAAAATCGCTAAACCTACGCCTCCCTCGCTGCGGAACATGCCGTCGATGCCTCGATGCTTGCCCAACACAAGCCTTTGAAGCCCCCTATGTTTTAAATGCCACAAAATGTTTATCCTACCACCTCATCGAATCAAAAAAAGAAATTCCAGAAGAAATTCAAAAGAAAAATCCAGGCTATGTTTTTGGATGTGATATCTGCCAAGATGTTTGCCCTCACAATGTAAGACCTAAACCCTCCACCGTGCCCGAGTTTTCCCCGAATCAAGGCATGGGTGCTTATCTATCACTTGAAGATATTGAAAAGATTGAGCACAATCCGGAAAAGCTATTCGGCACGCCACTGCAACGCCGCGGCGCGACAGGATTGCGACACACATTTGAGACCTTAAATTTACAGAATCCTAACGAGAATGACCATTCTGAAATGAAGGAAGATAAACATGGATGACCTTGATGCAAAATTACTAGCAACAGATTCCTGGAAAGTTTTTAGGATCATATCCGAATTTGTTGATGGCTTCGAAACGATGACTCAACTAGGTCCATCCGTCTCTATTTTTGGTTCAGCCAGGCTTCAGCCAGACACCCCCTATTACAGCTTAGCCGTAGAAGTTGCTCGACACATCGCAGAACGGGATTTCGCTATCATCACAGGCGGAGGACCTGGCATCATGGAAGCTGCAAATAAAGGCGCACAATCCGTACAAGGAAAGTCATGTGGACTAGGCATCAATTTACCAATGGAAGACGAACTCAATCATTTCATTGATACAAAATATAAGTTGCAATTTCGCTACTTCTTTGTCCGTAAAGTGATGTTTATCCGATACGCTCAAGGCTATGTTTTTTTACCAGGCGGATTTGGAACATTGGATGAGCTATTTGAAGCATTAACCCTCATCCAAACACAGAAGATCCATCCATTTCCGATTTATTTAATGGGCAAAGAGTATTGGGAAGGGCTAATGGATTGGATGCGAAGTACGGTTACCGACCATAAATGCATTTCCAAGAGCGATCTGGACCTCATCAATATCACAGATAATCCAGAAGAAGTGGCAAATGGAATTGAAAGACATTATCGCCGCGACCACGCCAAGCGAAATTTTTAAGTATTTAGAAAAACAAGCTCTCCAAAAGAGAGCCTGTTAAATAAAAAGCGAATTAATGCCTTTCCCCAACCGGAGCTCGTACAGGGGCCCCACCGCAGGACGCTTGTATACTAACTACACCTCGAGCCTGTGGCAATGCAACCGGCCTTGGAACATTACGTCCTTGCCCTGATCCAGGAACAACCCTGCCACTTAAAACAACCTCTCGTTCCCGCAATGCTTGTTGCTGCGCTACAGGCGAGGGTAAAGGCTGAGGACGCGCACTACGAGAACCAGGCAATGCTGGGTGACCTTGAACTGGCGCAGGACGACCATAACCATATATTGGACTTGTCATTACAATCTCCTAAATTAGTTTAAGCAAGTTGCGCGAACATAATTTAGCATGTTCACGTTGATTAAAATATTTGGACGGATAGAAAGAGGGTCATTGTTAACACCCAAGATTACAGTGTCATTCAGAAACCACTTTGCAGAAGTAGAGGAATCAAACACGGAAATCCCCCAAGAGGAACCATCATTGAGATAAACCAAATCATTCACATAATCGATCCCTGTAATGTAGTAGGTATAAATGCCATTGTAAAGAGGACCTGCGAATAAATTGACTTGCACCGTTACATTGGTATTTAAATTCACTAAACAATAGTCATAGATAGAAAAAAAGTTGCTATTTGGCGTCACAATAATGCTGTCAGATGTTAGCCAGTTCAATGTTTTATAACGATCATAAGAGCAAACAGTCCAGATTGAACCATCATAAAGCTCTACACTTCCTCCATCATAGGCAACAAGGTAAGGACGCTGATAGACACCTTGGTGTGTTGTGTAATAACCCGTAAATTTAGGTAATTTAGAAGAAGCTAATAAACGAGGATCTTCAGAATTTCCAAAATTGATTTCTTGACGTAAGCTTTTAGAAGTTAGCAAGACGTCTTTAACGCGCGCCTCTTCAGCCTCTTCTTTTTCTTCAGACACTTCTTGACGAGATTCTTTTACAAGTACTCTTTCTAAATAGGACTCTATTCTCTCCCCAACCGCGAGATGCACACGCTCATCTTGTTCCCGCGTTTCAATAAGCTCATCTTCCGTACCACATGCCATTGCACATACACACAGCAATTGCACAAATAGGAACCCATATTTTTTAACTTTCATCATCAATCTCCATTTTTAATTTATTTTCTACATTTAAAAATCTTGTTAGGAACGAGGACCTCTTT
The DNA here is from genome assembly GCF_050255895.1 of Parachlamydia sp. Taxonomy (NCBI): domain Bacteria; kingdom Pseudomonadati; phylum Chlamydiota; class Chlamydiia; order Parachlamydiales; family Parachlamydiaceae; genus Parachlamydia; species Parachlamydia sp. The sequence goes on along the minus strand of NZ_JBFWIR010000011.1, from coordinate 24,580 downwards.
GGCCAACTCCCCCCCGACCTCCAACATTTCCACCCTCTGGTCTTGCTCGCGCACGCGCATTGAGTCCACGCTGGTCACCACGACTAACATCTACACCCACTCGCGCCCTTTCCCCTGGATAAGTAGACCTTTCCTCTTCGCGCACTTCGTATTCTCTAGCGAATCCCCCTTGAAAGCCGGTTTGACGTGCTGATCTTCCGGCTGAATCCCTCGCCGCTGTTCTACTTCCTGCCGGAACGTGTCCATATGTGCTATGATAAGGTTCACGACTTCTTCTAGCATACGCACTTGAGCGATCAGTCGTTAACACAGCTGAGAAGACACTCCCAAATACACTTCTTACTCCTCGCGCAAAATTCCCCCCCCTGCTTCTTTCATTTTGTCTATTAAAATCGACACGGATAGGCTCTGCACGAGGAGGTCGAACAAAACCAGGTTGACGGGATTTGTACCAAGCACATGCAAGAAAAAATAACGGAACGGCCCCAAAGAAAAGAACAAAAGGAGAAGCCAGTATCGCTATCGCGATGATTGCGACTTTAGCTTTTGTAGAAATTTCTCGTTTAACTTCCTTATCACCTTCCATACATGAATAATGAAATGGACGGTCAGTAAATATCGCGTTAGGCATATGATTTCCTTATTATTATTATTTATTATGATCAATTTCTAATCTTTACCTGGGGCATGATCCACAGTTTCTTTAGTACATTACTGCGCCACGCGCATTGTTGAGTACATTCACGTTAATCAAAATATTTGGACTGCTTTTACTTGAAAAATACCCATCGTTAACACCGATAATCACCGTGTCATTTACAATCCATTTGTTGAATGCAATACGATCAGATTTTTTCATTTTCCAGACTGTTCCATCCTCTAGGCAAACCTGATAATTAACATAGTCGATTGCCACAATCCAATGTGTATTAACACCATTGTAGATAGGCCCTAAAGACAAGTTAGCTGCCACAGTTTTCTTCGTATTCAGGTTAACCAAGTTATACTGATAAATAGAAAGCCAATTGTGGTTTGGTCGGATAATGATTTGATCACTTGTCAACCAATTAAATGTTTTATAGCGATCGCTTGCTTGAACACTCCAAATAGACCCATCGCTCAATTCAACTGTATCTCCTAGCGGAGAAACAGCTAATGGATTTTGATATATGCCTGGATGCGTTGTTGTTAAATTTGAGGTTGTAAATGGGAAAAACTTGGCTTGAAGCTCATTTCCTTCTTCATCAATTTTTGTTTCTGAAGCCACTTCTTCTTGTTCGGAAGTTATTTCATTTACTTCTCCCTCTTCGGCTGCACGCTCTTCTTGCAGGGTAATGTGATCTACCAAAGAAAATGGACGGGATCCAACAACGATATGCTCTTTTGGAGGCTCAATCTCTTCTGGCTGTACTGTCGTTGCCTGGAGAGCACCTGAAAAAGTTAGCAGTGTGCACACGAGTGCGGTTGATGAGTTTTTTAAAAAAACTTTCATGCCTTTTCCTTTTGTTTAATTTCATGAGAAAAGAATGATATACTCATTCTTACCCATTGTTTATTGTGTTCAACAATTGCGAATAACACGCAATATCTCTCAGAATAATTAAGGCAGTGTTAAGATTAAATAAATTTTAGATTAGCTTTGAAGATAGGTCTAAGGGGCGCCCAAGATTTTGGGCGCAAATCCTTAATCTCGTGTGAATTGTGATCCTTCAGAAATCAGTTGATCAATGTATGCAAGATCAAAGTCTGTTTCTAAAAATTTCGCATCTTCTAACATGTATAGGTGAAAAGGGATTGTGGAATGGACTCCACCGATATGGAATTCGCGTAAAGCCCTTTTTCCAACAGCTATCGCTTCATCCCGATTTTTTCCACGCACAATTAATTTTCCAATCATTGAGTCATAATTAGGTGGAATTTTGTATCCAGAATAGCAAGCACTGTCTACACGCACGCCTGGACCTCCCGGTGGTAGATAATACTCAAGCTGACCTGGAGAAGGGGTAAACCCTTTCATAGGATCTTCTGCATTAATGCGAAACTGAATGACATGCCCTTCAAAGTGAATGTCTTTTTGCGTATAGGCAAGTTCTTTCCCCATTGCAATTTTAATTTGCTCACGCACAAGATCCACCCCCGTCAATTCCTCTGTGACAGTATGCTCAACTTGAATACGGGTATTGACTTCCATGAAATAAAAATGGTGATCTTGATCTAACAAAAATTCGACTGTACCTACGGAATGATATCCTGCCGCCTTTACAACCTTGACTGCAGCCTGCCCCATTTTTTCTCGAAGTTTTGCCGAAAGAACTGGACTAGGGGCCTCTTCAATCAATTTTTGACGCCGTCTTTGAATTGTGCAATCACGCTCTCCCAAGTGGATGTAATTGCCATGTTTATCGCCCACAACTTGCACTTCAACGTGACGTGGAGACATAATCATTTTCTCTAGATAGACATCAGGATTTCCAAAACTAGCTTCAGCCTCTGCTCTAGCAGCCAAAAAGAGCTTATTAAACTCTGCTTCATGATAAGCGATACGAATCCCTTTTCCACCTCCACCAGCAACAGCTTTAATAAAGATCGGAAAACCGATTTCTTTAGCCACTTCCAACGCTTGAATAATATCGGAAACAACGCCATCGGACCCTGGAATGACTGGACATCCAACACTCATTGCGGTTGCCTTCGCTCGCGCCTTATCTCCTAAAAGAGCAATGGATTTAGGTGAAGGACCAATAAAATTAAGGCCACAACTTTCGCAGATAGACGCAAAGTTTGTGTTTTCACTTAAAAAGCCGTAGCCAGGATGAACAGCGTCAGCTCCTGTAATTTCGCACGCAGATAGAATGTGGGGAATTTTTAAATAAGATTTGCTCGAAGGTGCCTCTCCAATACAAATGGCCTCGTCTGCATGCAAGACATGCAAAGCTTCAGCGTCTGCCTCCGAATAAACGGCCACGGTTTGCAAATTCAAATCGTGACATGCCCTAATAATCCGAACAGCAATTTCGCCACGGTTGGCGATTAGAACTTTTTGTATCATGAAAAAACTATATTCCTAAGAAATTTTAAAGAGCTTAGTACCAAACTCAACTGGCTGGCCGTTTTCAATTAATACTTCAGCGACAACCCCATCTACACCTGCTTTTACTTCATTCATGACTTTCATCGCTTCGATAATGCAGATCACAGTATCTTTGGTAATGACATCTCCTTTTTTCACAAAAGCTGGCTCGTCAGGAGCTGGTGAGGAATAAAATGTTCCAACCATGGGAGACTTGACATAAGCTCCGAGAGCTGATTCGGGTTTAGCTTCATCAGGAATAGGGGTTTGAAGAGAAGAGGGTATATCCCCCGTTTTAGGCCTTGCAGAGCGGTGATAAGAGTCATCATAGTGGCCTGTAAAATGAGGAGAAGATGGAGGAAATTCTGCCTCCAAGTAAGGAATGACAGTTCCTCGTTCTAATCTGAGCTCAAAATCCCCTTTTTTTAAGAAAAGTTCTTTCATATCGCTCCGGCCCATTGCAGCCATGAGTTCTTTAATTTGCTTAAGTTCCAATTGAAAGCCTCCCAATACGATCTAAACGCGTTGTATATATTCGTCTGTCTTTGTATCTACTTTGATGATATCTCCAACATCGATAAAAGGGGGAACTTGAACCGAAGCACCCGTTTCTAAAATAGCAATCCTAGATCCTGGATTCGCTCCTTTACCCTTTTCATTTTCAACATTTGATACCATGAGCTCTAAAAACTGTGGAAGTTCAACAGAAAAAACTGTGTCCCCGTAAAAAGAAGCTTTGATATCAACTCCCTCTTTCAGATAATTAACTTTAGAGCCAATCACTGCAATAGGAATTAAAATTTTATCTAGATTACGAATATCTAAAAATAAGTAGTTTTTTCCTTCCAGATATAGATATTCTAAATGTCTTTCGGTTAGAGGAACATCACTGACCGTCTGTCCGATTTTAAAGTTTTTTTCAACAACTTGATTAGTCGCAAGATCTTTCAACTTGGTTTTAATAAAAGGGGTACCTTTTGGCACGGTGACTTTAACACTTGATTCTACTCGATACAGCTTGCCGCTAATAGAAAGAATCATTCCAGGAGTAATTTGATTACTTGCAACCATAGTTAACCACGACTTCTTAAAGTGAATAAATTAAAAACAAATTGAAGCATTATTGCTTCACACGTAAAGACTCTACAGCTGTCTTCAGATCAGGAGCATTAAAAAGATATGATCCAGAGACGAGAACATTAGCGCCTGCATTCACACACAATTCAGCTGTTTGAGGGTTTATTCCCCCGTCAACTTCGATTAAAAAAGGCTTTATTGTTGCAGGATCTGCACCTTCAGGTGCATATTTACCCCCTTCACAAATATTCAGTTTATTACAAATATCCCGAGTAAATTCCACTTTTTCCAAAACTTCTGGCATAAATTCTTGTCCGCCAAAACCCGGATTCACCGTCATGAGTAGAATCATATCGCACTTGTCTAAATATTTTGGAATCATAGACAAAGAGGTTTCAGGAGAAAAAGCAAGTCCTGCTTTAATATTACATTTTCGAATATAGGCTAATGTTTCTTCCACATCTTCTGTTGCCTCAAAATGGAAGGTCAACATATCGGCACCGGCTTCGACAAACCGTTCAATATAATCAAAGGGATGATAAACCATTAAATGCACATCTAAAAAGACGGAAGTCGCGCGATTGATCGCCGCAACCATTTTAGGACCCATAGTGAGATTAGGAACGAAATTTCCATCCATAATATCGATATGGATAAAATCTGCTCCAGCATCCTCTAAACGGAGGGCTTCATCGGCCATTCGGCCAAAATCAGCGGAGAGAATAGAGGGAGCAATTTTAAGAGAATGATTTTTCATTGGTAAACTAACCCTTAGCAAAGTATAAAGCTTGACTACTGTCATATATGATTATATTAGCAAAAGTCAAGATTTTTAACCTTATGGAAATGCGGCATTTTTAAGCTATTTTACCATCGATTTCCAAGCAAACAGCCTTTCTAAAAAACCACCTTTATATTATCTTTACCCAAATCCATCTATCTTTATTTCAAAAAATCTGTCGAAGGGTTTCCTTTATGCCAAATTTTAAAGTTTTGTCGACGATGAAAATCTATTTCGCTCCTCGCTATTACACATGATCATTTTGAGAGGCATAAGAAGAATTGCCCCCTTTCATTAAGTCGCTTTGAAAGGACAAGATCTCCATTTATGCGTAGATCCCTGCTTTACATTTTGTAATCCACCCAATTTCTTTAAAATAGTTGCTCAATCATTCTCGTTAATTTAATCGGTTCGAAAGAGCCCTTGCTTAAATCTTAAAAAATTGCATATACAAAATATACATGTTTCTCAATTTTTAAATAAGCAATTCCTATGAACTCGAGTTCTCGCTCATCACTTGCAATTGGCCTGGCAATGTTCTCCATGTTTTTTGGTGCAGGTAATATCGTATTTCCTCTTCTGGTAGGCATTCAAAGTGAAAGCCAAAATATTTATGCTTCTATAGGATTACTTATCTCGGCCATTGGAGTCCCTCTTCTGGGCCTTATTGCGATGGCTATGTTTGAAGGCAATTATAAGGAGTTCTTTGGTCGCATGGGAAATACACCGGGCTTTATCATGACAGCCTTAATTTTAGGCCTCATTGGCCCTTTTGGTGCGCTACCACGTTGCATTGCTTTATCCCACTCTACCATCAAAATGTATTTACCTCTTATCTCTCTATGGCAATTTAGCCTGCTTTCTTGCCTCATTATTTTTTGGCTAAGCTGGAGACCAAGTGCCTTAGTGACTATTTTAGGTTATATTTTAACTCCTTTTTTACTGTTTTCAGTTCTTGTCATTATCGGATTCGGCTTTGTTAATTCACCATCGGCTCCTATAAGTTCCCTTTCTTGGCACAAAGCTTTTTCGAATGGTTTCATTCAAGGTTATCAAACGCTCGATTTGCTTGGGGCCTTCTTTTTTTCTTCGACAATCATCTTGTCCCTAAAAGAGAGTGTAAAAAGTGAAATACCACAAAACTTTAAACCTCTGATGACGCTAACGCTTAAAGCTAGTTTTATTTGTGCTATTTTATTAGGTTTAGTGAGCTGGGGATTTAGCTGGGTGGCGGCCTTTAATAGCCAGAGTCTTCAGAACGTCCCTAAAGATGAATTGCTACGGGTTGTAGCGACTCAAACACTGGGACAACATGCAAGCATTTTTACAATAGCAGCAGTTCTTCTTGCATGTCTTACGACGGAAATCGCGCTTGCTACAGCTTTTTCAGAATTTATCCATCAAGATTTAAGTGGGAAAAAAATATCTTATGAATGGTCACTTGTCATCACATTAGTGATCGCATTTTTTGTATCACTGTGGCACTTTGAGGGAATCATTCATTTTCTGGCCCCCATTTTATTTTTTTGCTATCCCATGATGATTACGCTGTCAATCGTCAATATCCTCTACAAGCTTTATCACTTTAAGCCCGTTAAGACACCCTTAGCGATTGTATTGATTTTATCTCTTGCGGGATTTTTATTTTCAGGCGCTTGAGGCATCTTTATGGCTATCCCAATCTTCAACAGTTTGCTGGATAGCTTGAAAAAAATGACGTTGCTTATAAAAGTCATCGCATCGATAAATGTAGCCGATATAAGAAGCTTCATAGATTCTAACGCAAAAACTTGCTAAAGAAATGGATGGATAATTGAGTTTTTTAAATACGCGTTGCAATTCTTCTTCCAAGGCCCAATCCTCTGCAGCGACCATTGCTAAAGCAAAATCGGATTCGCTTTGAATTTTAAGAGTGTAGACCTCCTCATTAAAAAATCTTTCTTCAATCGCTTCGACCAATAGAAGAAAAAGCGATTTTAGGGCTTCAACCTCTAAAAAAGTACGCATGATCACAGGCTTTAAAGAGTAGAAGAAATTTTCTAGCAAGATTTCATTATAGTTACGCGTCGATGACAATAAATTTTTAAGCTCAAGTAATAGCTCATTTTGCTTGGATATCATCCCTCCATTAAAATCTCGAATCTCTCCCACAATTCTGGAGATTTCGGATACCACCGCCTGTCTAGCTTCATAGAGATTAATAGAATGATCGCGTCGTAAGAATTGATCTTTTGATACCTTTACGCGAAAAATCGTGGCTTCTTTTTCATGTTTCTTACGCAATGTCCCGACAAGCTTACACCCATCGTGAATATACTCTAAAAAAGTTGAACGATTCTTAAACATTTCCATGATGGACATATCTTTAGGCTTGAGAACGCGCACTAGAATAATGGTAAAAAATAGATGTAAATGGGTTTGTTCATCAAATGTAATAATCACCTGGGGAATATCGCGAATATATTTAATCTGATTACTCAAAATCAACATATTGCGCATCATCTCTTCTTCATTGCGAGGCATGAAAACTGGATGCATAACCTGTTCAATTTGTTCTTCAACTTCGGTAAATAACTTTTTACGGAGAAGTTGAATCTCTTGGGTGGTAATGGGGCTATTATCTTTCTTTTCAATTTCAATATAGAAAGTACAAATACTAAAAGTGCCTCGACGATTACAAAAGAAAGAATTTTCAACAGCCTGAGCTTGAGGAATGTAGTTTTGAATGCCTTTAATCAGATGCATTTCATCTAAAACTTCTTTATCCTGCAAAAAATTGATTCCAATGATAATTGAAAGCACATTTTTAATTTCTCCCCCAACTTTCACTTTTGATCGAAAGATTTTTAGATCCATATGTCGGGATTTGGGAGCGCTCTTAACAGCTTTTAAAAGGAAATTTCGAAATAAATATTGATAACAAATCATGCGACACAAGTGATAACTTTCTCGACCAACTTTAAATCGATCTTCACACATCACCAACACATTTTGCATTTCGGAAAACAAATCTGAATTAAAATATTTGGGATAACGAGCAATCAAACCCGCAATGTGTTCTTGTACGCGTACAGTTTTATCATCATTCGATAATCCCTTAACCTCAAGAATCCGACCTGCATAATATCCAGAGTTAACACCTAACTTGAGCTCTGTAATCAGCAAAGGTAGATTTCTTTGGATCAATTCCAGATCATGTATGCATTCTACAGCAATCATAACTTCTGAAACCATGTATACATCGGGTCCTAAATGAGGAAAACAAAAATCAACCGCATGTGACAAAATGACATTGAGACGTTTTCCTGGTACAAGCCAGCGACTGAGCATCTCTATAAAAAACTTAAATACGTTCGGGCGAGATTTACAGAATATGCAAAATGACATGGTGGAAGGTACATTTTGCTTAGAAGAGACATTAATAATAGGCAATACACGATTCAAGCCTGTTAGTTGCTCACAAATCGATTGATTTTGATCAAACAAATCCTCAGGAACAATCCTTTTTAGAATGTTCTTCACAATTTCCTGATAAAGAGAACAGTTTACACTCTCTTCTTGTTCACCAAAATCGATGTCAATAGGCGGAATAGACATATCTTTAGAAATTTTCGTTAAAATTTTCATTAAAGTGCTGCCGTGCAGTTTAAAGAAGAGATCACCGAACTGTTATCTATCGTGTTTTCCTCTTCGTATACAACCCAATCATTGAGTTGATTTAATTCACCGATTAAGGTCCCCTCACAACCACATGTTGCAAAATCAATAAAGGAGCGCACATATAGCGCCAGCTGATTTTTGCTTGCTAAACGGATACAGCGAGGGTGCAAGACACTATGGCCTATTTGGACGATGTTTGCAGCGATTTCATAAGTCATCTGGGAAAATAGAGTGGCATTGGGATTTATTTTAGGATCTTCGGAATAAATGCCCTTAACGTCTTTAAAAAATTCGACACATTCAGCTTTTAAAGCAAGACCTAACGCCACGGCAGATGTATCTGATCCACCACGACCCAGTGTTGTGATTTCTCCATTGCGACTGACACCTTGAAAGCCTGCAACAATCACGATTTTGCCAGAGTCTAGAGCGGAAAGAATTCGATGTGGCCTGACTTCAATAATATTAGCACTGCTATGATGATTACATGTAATAATTCCTGATTGACTGCCTGTAAAGCTAACAGCCTGCTGATTTTTCAGAGCTAAAGCCATTGCAAGCAAGGAAATGCTGATCCTTTCCCCTACCGAGACGAGCATATCATATTCTCTTCTTGGAGGATTAGGATGAACTTGTTTCGCTAAAGCAATTAATTGATCTGTTGAATCACCCATTGCACTAATCACAATAGCAATTCGTTCATATTCTTGCTTGCGCGCTAAAATGATATCTGCAATTTGCGAAAAATGATCTGGAGAAGCTACAGACGCACCACCAAACTTCATAACAAGCGTTTTTTTCATAGAATTCAAAACAAGCTGTAGAAGAAATTTTATATTTCAAAGTTAAGATGCGATCCATATGCTACGATGCATTTTGAAGGCTTAAAGCGACTTTTTCTTAACTTTAATCCAAATAAGGTGTAGACTACCATACTAAAATTTCGGAAACGAGTCAACGCCTATATTTTTTCTTGAATATCCAACCTTTTCTTTTACTTCCTGAAATAGCTGTGGAAGCCTTATTACTAGAATTTTATTCGCATATTTTTTTCGCAATGATTTCTAAGCCTTGACTGAGCTTCATTAAATGAATGTCTGCTTGTTTTCTAATCTGATCATTATCAAGCTCCTGTATATTTTCATGGCATATTTGCATGATTTCGAGTAAGCGTGTTTTATAGAAATTCATTTGGCCAAAAATTTGTTCATTTAAAAGGGCAAATGTACGTTTGTCATAGCCACTTGCACGCACCTTCATTCTCCAAATCCCCACAAGAACATTTAATGCACTTCCCTCTCCACAAGCAGTCATCCAATTATAATAAATCTTAGAAGCAACAGCATCACGATTTTCTTGCAATATTTCTGTGAATGGCCGAGTCAGCACCCAAAAGCTTTCTAAACTTTTTAATGCGCCATTTTCTTCGAATAACTTTGAAACATGTTTTATGTTACTAAAATAAAAAGGTTTACATAGAATCTTGGATAAAGCATTCATCGAACCTTCAAAGTGTTCTATCGTTCTTCCTAGAATTTTTAACAGCTCACAAAAATCCCCATATTTATAATATTTTTCACTTAACGCTCGATCAAGAATTGTACTGCCCAGATTGAATTGGAACGCGCGTGAATGAGATGGATGGTCCATAATAAATAGAATAATTTTGATAAATGCTTTAAATGTATCGCCATTTTGTATGGATTTTTGCAGGATCTGAATGATTTTTTTTGGATCATTTAAACAAGGGATGAGAAACTTAGCGGCTTCAATTTTAATTTGCTTTCTTATTTCCTTTACAGACGACCTGCCATCAGAATTGCTTGGCACGCATAAAGTGGGGATTAAAGTGATTAAAAATCCTAGATTTTTTTCAATAGCCAGAGAAGGAGTCGCTTGGCAAAGCATTTTAATTTCACCTAGCCAAGCTTGATCTATGCAAAAGCATTGTTTAAAAACTTTACAAAAGTCGATAGCATATTTTCTAAATCGTTTGGATAAGCATAAGTCCAAAACGATTTGCAAAATAAGCTTTTTATTGAATTCAGAAACCCCTTGAATTCTGTAACTTTTTGAAATTAGAAAAAAAACTTTTTTTATTCCCCCCTTGTTCAAACCCATTACAAAATGTTTAAAATACAAACAAATAATCGAAAAACCATTTTGATTCAGCTCATCTGATCTTCCAAAAAGGTTGAACATTTGCGTCATGAAATTTATTTTCTTTTGAAAGTTACCATAAACTTTCGAGCCTAATTCTTTTCGATCTTTCTCTTGCGGCTCTCTTCCAAATAATTCACGCCGTATCTGGCGAATACTTTCCAAATGATTGGAGTCACATTGCATAACTTTTTTCTCTAAAATTTCATGCACTTTTTTTACGTAGGATTGATAGCAGATTTGTGTTTTCGCTATTTCTGGAAATAGCATCAAGACAGACACTAACGCCATAAAATCTGCAGCATAAACATGCGAATCAGCTAAGCTTTTTTTAAATAAGTGCTCACATATTAAAAGAAACATTTCATCTGGCGTAGGTAAATTTGAATTTATACGACTCAAAAAAATTAAATACTTTTTCATCTCAGCATAACGTTGGAATGTTGAAAATGCGTGTTTTTCAAAAGCACTTAGGATTAATCGGATGTCATGATCTTCCCGTTTTGGGTGATTGAGTAAATAGGAGATTTCTTTTTTGACAATATCGGTGTTATTAAGATCTATGAGGATCAGGCGCGTCATATTCAAATAAAGTCTATCCCGAGTTTCTTCTAGCGGACTTTCTTGTTTACAAGCACAGGCAAAAAAAGCAATTAAAGCTTTTTTCCCAACCTCATAATCCTCTGGGGAATGGTTTTTTTGTTCCTTAAGCTCAGAGCCTATTAAATTGAACCATGCTGTTTTTTCCTCATCTGAGCTGAAAGAGACATGCTGACTTAATCTTTTAAACAAATAATCCCATTCAGTAGGAGGACATATTGCATCATTTTGAAAAGAAATAAAGGCACGAAAAATGAAGGTTATAATTTTAGCCTTAAGCTCTGAATTAAGTTCAGACTTTCCATTGAGCTTAAAAAGAAATTCCAGAAAAGAAAAAACCTCGTCCAATCCAGAAATTTTCTTAAAATTTTGCTCGAACACCTCACAAATTTTTTCCATGAGAAGCTCTATTGAAAATGGTCTCAAATCAAAAACGACTTCTAGTAATACACCGCATAATGTGGGCAAGTATTCTGTCGTTAAATACTTATCGAATATTTCATATCTAGTGTAAATATTTTGGTACAAATCCATTCTACCAAATTCTGAAAGTGCCTGCATTTCGCGATACCTCGTAGTCGGTCGATTTATAGATGCTATGCTGCAAAGGAAGTAGAGTTTTGAATGCATGTATGATCATTCAAATGCTAGAAAAAGTCGGTAGATGTCAACAGTTTTATTGAGCTCAAATCATGGAGTATGTATTAAACTAGGTCAAACATTGTCTAGCTTGAAGAACATCTTGGGATATTTGAGCTTTTAAATGCTCAATAGAAGAAAATTTTTGTTCTGGACGGATAAAGGAGTGAAAAACGACTTCGCAAAAAGAATCATAAAGATCATTTTCTTGAGCATCTAGAAGATGAACTTCTAAAACGGGATTATTTTCCTCTCGAATAGTGGGAGCAATGCCTAAATTAGCAACAGCAGGAAAGCAGATCCCTTGATGCCACAGTTTTACGGCATATACTCCATAGGGAGGTAAGCACATCCCTGTGACATCGAAATTAGCTGTGGGGAAACCTAGGTGTCGTCCCTTTCTTTGTCCAGGTTTAACCATGCCATAAAAAGAATAGGACCGACCAAGCAGTTGACTGGCTTCAGACAATTTTCCATCTGCAATCAGTTGTCGAATTGCACTGCTCGATATTTTTTTTGTATCGATAGAATATTCAGGAAGATAAGTGAGCTCAAAAGCATGTTCTTTAGCAATCTGATTTAAAGTGGAGCGATCACCTTTTCTATCTTTTCCTAGAAAGGCATCATGCCCGAGAATTAAATGAGAAAAGGGAATGGATGCCTGTAATTTTTCTAAGAAGATCTCTGCGGTTTGACCAGCAAATTCTAAAGTAAAAGGAAGTAAAATGACCCAATCAATCTTTGCTTGTTCTAAGAGAAAAAGCTTATGATCTAATGTACATAGCTGACAAGTCGATTTTGCTGAATTTAATACTGTGGAAGGATGATTGACAAATGTGAAAACGGCCGTTTGAGCATTTTGGAGTTTTGCAAATTCTTTAAGGGCTTGTAACACTTTCTGATGCCCAAGATGCATTCCATCAAAATTGCCGATCGTTAAAACGATGGGATGATTTGTGCTTGGAAACTCATGTAAGTGATGAATGACTTTCATGTATGCATTGGTTGAATGTGTCGTTTGAGGTCATCAAGTGTATAGGTAGAGGCTTTTAATGGAGCACCATCTAGGCAATCCTTTAAATAAAACTGGCCACTTCGCACTCTTCTAAGCTGGGAGAGATGAGCCCCTACTCCTAATAATTGCCCTAAATCATGCGCTAAACTACGAATATAGGTGCCTTTGCTACAAGAAACCGCTAGAGACAAATAGGGATAGGCATAACTTAATAAAGTGATTTGCACAAATACTTTTGCAGGAGGTCTTTCGACTGTTTTTCCTTGTCTTGCCAATTCATAAAGTTTTTTGCCATTCTGTTTTTTGGCGGAAAACATGGGAGGAACTTGCAGGATTTCTCCTTGAAAGCTCTGTAAAGCGACCTGGATTTCTTCAAGTGTGGGGACTCTGCCACATTGTGATAGGATTTGTCCTTCACAATCGTAAGTGTCTGTCGCGGCACCAAGATAGGCTTCCGCTTCGTATTCTTTATCTTGGCATAGAAATTGATCAGATAGACGCGTAAAGTTTCGACCAATCAACATGACCATGACGCCTGTTGCAAAGGGATCAAGAGTTCCTGCGTGCCCTATTTTTTTAACACCCAGCACCTTGCGAAGTCTTGCAACTAAATTAAAGGCTGTACATCCCCTTGGTTTATCAAGAAGAAGTACACCTTCAATATCTGAACTATTCTGAGGAAGATTCGTCATTGTCATCAGATTCTTCACTTCTTGTACTTTTTTCATCTTCGATTTCGCGAAGTAAACTTTCAATACGCATTTGGCGGTCCACGCTATCATCCAAAACAAAAGTAAGTTCTGGAAAAAAGCGCATCACAACCTTCTGAGATGAATTCACAGCAATAAAACCTGCTGCAGATCGCAAAGCTTGAAGAGTATCCTCCTTCTCTGCCCCGGTTCCCATAATGCTCACATAGACTTTTGCATGTCGCAAATCTTTTGTGATATCAACGCGAGTGACAGTTGTCATTTCACTTACGTAGGGATTACGCACATCCTTTTTAATCACTTCCGTAATCACTTCGCGTAATAAAGAGTTTAGGCGGTCCGTTCTTTGTACTGACATATGATTAGAGCTCTTGTGAAATATAAGTGACTTCAAAAGCTTCCAGGATATCTCCAGCCTGAACTTCACCAAAATTGTTTAAAAGAATTCCACATTCAAGTCCTTTAGCAACTTCGCGAACATCTTCTTTGACACGTTTTAACGAAGAAATCGGCCCCTGCCATATTTTTTGGCCGTTTCGCTTAACACGAATGCTGTCATTTCGACGAATAACACCATCGGTCACGTAGCAGCCTGCGACAATTCCGAGATGGGAAGACTTAAATATTGCTCTAACTTCAGCTTGTCCTTTCTCAGTCTCGATCGGTATTTTATCCAATAACGCTGACATGAGTTCTTTAATGTCATCGATTGCATGATAGATAATATCATGTAAGCGTACTTGAACACCCAACTGTTTAACTAAAATGTCTGCGTGGCTTTCAATTTTTGTATGAAAACCGAGAATTACAGCTTTTGAAGCAGCAGCTAATTGCACATCAGATTCAGCGATTTCACCTACACCTGTTGAAATAATCACTAATTCCGCTTTTGTGGATTTAATTTTTTCTAAGGCAACTTTCAAGGCTTCCAAAGACCCCTGTACGTCAGCTCTTAGAACAACGTGCAAGACTTTCTTAGCTGTTTCTGTCGCTTGTTGGAATACATTTTCCAGAGAAGCCTTTTTCATCTTTTGCAGGTTAACTTGTCTAATTCCAAGCATACGCGCTTCGGCAATGCTTCTGGCTTCTTTCTCACTGCTCACAACAATGAACTCTTGTCCTGCATCTGGCAAGCCTGAAAGGCCTGTAATTTCAGCTGGAGTCGAAGGTGGAACTTCATCCATTTCACGACCAAATTCATCGTGAATTGTTTTAATTCTCCCCCAAAGTTGTTCAAAAACAAGAGCGTCGCCTTTACGCAGTGTTCCGTTCTGAACCAAAATTGTGGCTTTAGAACCCATGCCTTTATGAAGTTCGGATTCAAGTACCGTTCCTCTAGCTCTGGCCGAAGGATTTGCTTTTAATTCGAGAATTTCAGTCTGCAAAGCCAACATTTCAAGCAATGTTTTAATGCCTTCGCCTGTTGTTGCAGAGCAATTCACCGTAATGATTTGACCGCCCCAAGCTTCTGGGAGAAGTTCGTGTTCTGCTAACTGTCGGTAAACGTTTTCAGCATTAAAATTTGGCTTATCACATTTATTGAGGGCCACAATAATTGTCACTTTTGCTTCTTTTGCATGCTGAATCGCTTCGACTGTTTGTTGACGAATGCCTTCATCTCCAGCAATTACGAGAACAACAATATCCGTGACATCCGCACCGCGAGCTCGCATGGATGAGAACGCTTCGTGACCAGGAGTATCTAAAACGGTTAGATCGCCAACATCTGTGTGGCAGCAAAATGCACCGATATGCTGAGTAATAGCTCCCGCTTCGCCGGCAGCACGATTACTTTTACGGATTGCATCGATCAAACTTGTCTTTCCATGGTCAACGTGTCCCATGAAGGCAACGACCGGTGGACGAGTTCTTAGCAAGGAAGGATCTGTACTTTCAATCTCTTGTTTAATGCTTTTATCTGTAACGCGAATTCTTTCCTCTTCTGTCGTGTCGATGGTAATTTCGCAACCAAACTCATTTCCAAGTAATTGAACAAGTGTTTCATCTTCAAGAATGTCGTTAATTGTCACAACGATTCCCTGCAAGAAAATTTTAGCAATTAATTGAGAAGCTTTAAGCTTCATTTCACTTGCTAGATCTTTTAAGGAAATAGGTAAACGAATAGAAAGAGAAGTTGGTCGTGTAACAGTTTCTTCTTGCTGACGAGCTGATTTACCTCTTCTTTTTCTCCAATTTTGATCTTCATCATTTTCACGCAAACCTTGTCTGTCACGTGAATCAAAAGACCTCATTTGAGTAGGCTGACGCTTAACCGGTTTAACATCGCGGAAATCTTTAAACTTTGGCCCTTTTTTCTCAGCTTGTACTAATTCTTCTTGCTTTTCTGGTGATGCCACTTCAGTAGGTCTTTTTACTTTCGGTTTTGGTTTTCCGTCGCGAGAATCAGCTTCAGTACGTACAGGTGCTGCAGGTTCTACTTTTTTAGGCTTTGCTACAGGTGGTTTTGGAGGTGGTAGCAAATCTTTAATATGACGCCCTGTGGGGCCTAATTTCTCGCGAACTGGGGCTGGTTTTGGAGCAGGAGCTTCAACAGGTGCTGGAGCTTCAGGTTCTTTAACGGGCTTAGGCGCTTCTTTTATGATTTCTTCTTGTTCCACAGAAACAACGGTCTCTTCAATTTTAGGTTCCGCTACTTGTGAAAGAGATTCGACAACAGCCTCTTCTTCTTTTTCAATCAATTCTTTGGCACTCTCGGCGTCGGCGATAGGTGCGATAGATTCTTCAACGACTGAAGATTTAGCTACTTTTTCATCGATTGTTTCTTCAGCTTCTATCTGTTCAGATAGCTGATTTTCAACATCCTCACTTGAAGCTATTTCTGAAATCCCTTTCCCTTCGCCAGGTTCTGCAAAAACAGATTTGGAACGAGCTCGGATGCGTGGAGCAGCAGCTTCTTCTTTATGGCTTTTAACCTCTTCTTCCGATGCAGGTTTTTTAGAAGGCTTGCTTACAGGCTTAGCTTCTAGTTGCTCTTCAGATTCGGGTGCATTTTTCTTTGCTGCCAGCTTGCTTTTAACTGCTTCCAAATTTACGGCTTTTGCGATTTGGGTATTTTTAATTGTTAACTTAAGGTTTTTTGCCAAGGCCTTATGTCCTTTGTTTTCTTATTTGTTCTAATATTTTATCTGCGAGCTCAATGCTAATTCCAGGCACTGTAGCCAATTTTTCCGGAGCAGCAGTTAAAATCGCTCGCGGTGTGCTATATCCTTCTGCGATTAAATGCTCGAAAATGAGTGTATTCACACCTTCAATATTTTTTAGTGGTTTATCTAGCCAAGGTTCTTGAGAGGTCGCAAGCTCTGAACGCTCGACGGCCATCGCATGGTTGTATTCTGCCATGCGTTGAACTTCTAGTTCATACCCAATCAGTTGGCTATTTAAACGCGCATTCATTCCTTTTTTACCGATAACGGCTGCAAAATCCGCGTCATCAACGACAATTGAGATTGTCTTGTCATCTTCATTAACACTGACCTTGCGAATTTCGATAGGATCTAGTGCGTTTTGCAGTAACTCTACTGGATCTTGAGAATAAGGAATAATGTCAATTTTTTCATTGTTTAATTCGCGAACAACATTTTTTACACGAATCCCGCGCATTCCAACACAAGAACCTACTGGATCGATTTTTGAGTCTGTTGAACGCACCGTCATTTTTGTTCGGTAACCAGCTTCACGTACAATACGGTCGATCACAACAATCCCATCATTTAATTCGGGGACTTCTTGCATCATCAGCTGCTTGACAAATTCAGGATGACTGCGAGAAAGTACAACTTCTGCACCACCATTTTCTGTTTCGTTAACCTCATAGAGAAGAGCTAAAACTTTTTCACCAACATGATACTTTTCTGTTTTCGGATAATGCTTGGTCGGCATGATAGCTTCAACTTTTCCAAGATCAATTACGACATTTGATCCACGCACAAAACGTTTGATTGTGCCGGAAATGAGTTCATTCGTTCGATGTCTATATTCTTCATAGATAACATCTCGCTCAGCATTGCGTAATTTTTGTGTAATAATCTGTCTTGCTTTTTGTGCTGCGATTCGCCCAAAGTCTTTTGGTGTAGCAACGACATCAATAAATTGACCGATTTCACAATCGGGATCAATTTCACGCGCATCTTGCAAAGAGATTTCTTGAGCCTCGACTTCGACTTCTTCTACAATTTCTTTTTCGCAGTAAACATCAATGTTCCCAGATTTTGGGTTAATCGTGACCGTCACATTTGATGCTCCGCTAATACTTTTCTTAGCAGCAGCTCGCAAAGACTCCTCAATTGCAGCTACAACAATATTTCGCTTAATTCCTTTTTCACGCTCTAAATACTCAAAGATTGCAATTAGATCTTTGTTCATGTTTTTGCCTCTTACCTCTGTGGCACACAACTCAGAATCTTTGTACCACTGATGAATTATTGGTTATTTTTTTGCATCTATTGCTGTTGCTTATTTATATCCCAGCTTCTTGCTATTTTGATAAATAGCAGAAAAATCTTTTGTATTTTATCGAATCTACTGCGGAGGCTGTGCATTGAGCTTGCTCTGGATTTTTCTTGTCTTGACTGCCACTTAGATCATTCATGAGATTGGCTAGAGTCTTCAGGATATCCTAAGCGCCTCTTAAAGTTTTAAGAGGCGCTTGCAGTGAATCA
This sequence comes from Parachlamydia sp., assembly GCF_050255895.1. Classification (NCBI taxonomy): domain Bacteria; kingdom Pseudomonadati; phylum Chlamydiota; class Chlamydiia; order Parachlamydiales; family Parachlamydiaceae; genus Parachlamydia; species Parachlamydia sp. Next base: position 6,189 of record NZ_JBFWIR010000011.1, on the reverse strand, counting down.
TTTATGATTCGTCAGATTCATCTGATTCGGTATTTTCGTCATCGTCTTTACGCCCTTCTTCCGCATCTTTTTTCTTGCGTTTAGATGGAGCAACAACAATGTCGTCATGGTTGCATTGGTTTTGATCGATCAAGTATTCTTTAATTGACAATGCAATTTTTTTGTACTCTGGATCTAATTTAATGACCTTTGCGATCACTTCATCACCTTTTGCAACAACATCTTCAACTTTGCCAAATGCTTTATCTGAAAGCTCTGTCACATGAATGAGACCTTCAATTCCACTTTCTAGCTCTACAAATGCTCCGAAAGCTGTGATTTTGCTAACAACCCCTTTTACAAGAGTGCCTACAGGCATTGTCTTCTCGATGCTTTCCCAAGGATTATCACTTAACTGTTTTACACCTAAGGTGATTTTCTTGCTATCTTTATCAACAGAAAGAATGACGGCATCTACAACATCACCTTTTCGGAGAACTTCAGATGGGTGAGAAACCTTTTTAATCCAGCTCAAATCAGAAATATGAATGAGACCTTCAACACCAGGCTCTAACTCAACAAACGCGCCGTAATTGGTCAAGCTTTTAATTTCAGCTTTTACATTGGTGCCAACTTGGTATTTGTTTTGAACGTCATCCCATGGATTGTGTTCTGTTTGTTTGATTCCAAGAGAAATTTTCCCTTCATCTTTCTGAACAGACAAAACGATCGCTTCTACTTCATCACCTTTTTTCACAACATCGCTTGGATCTGTCACATTTTTTACCCATGACATTTCGGAAACGTGGATTAAACCTTCAATTCCAGGTTCAATCTCGATGAATGCGCCATATGGAAGTAGGTTAACAATTTTACCTTTTACACGTGTTCCTGGCGGATACTTCTGTTCAATTTGATCCCATGGATTTGGCTCTTTCTGCTTGAGACCTAATGCAACACGGCCTTTTTCTTTGTCGATGCTGAGGATCTTCACTTTCAATTTATCGCCTAACTGCACCATTTCGGAAGGATGTTTAATTCTCTTCCAAGTCATATCTGTGATGTGCAAGAGACCGTCGATTCCATCCAGGTCAAGGAAGACACCAAAGTCTGTAATATTCTTAACAGTTCCTTCACGAATATCCCCTTCTTGAATTCTCTCAAGAACTTCTGCTTTTTTCGATACGCGCTCTGCTTCGAGTAGTTCTCTGCGGGAAACAACAACGTTTTTTCTTTCGATATTGATCTTAAGGATTTTAAATTCGTAAGTTTTGTCGATGTAGTCATCCAAATTCTTAATACGCTTATTGTCAATTTGGGAACCAGGCAAGAAAGCTTCCATCCCGATATCAACCATTAAACCACCCTTGACTTTACGCAAGACTCTTCCTTTAACAATCGAACCTTCTTCACAATGCTGCAAGATGTATTCCCACTGACGAAGACGCTCAGCTTTCTCACGAGAAAGCACGATTTGACCATTGTCATCTTCAGCCTGATCGAGTAGAACTTCTACTTCACCATCTAACACGATTTGCGAAGGATCGGAGAATTCTTCCATGGGGACAAGTCCTTCAGACTTAAGACCCACATCGACAACGACATGATCCTTCGTGATCTCAACAATTCTTCCTTTTAGCACGGTACCAGGAATCATCGCAGTGGGTTCTTCGATGGATACATCTCCCCCTTTTTGATCTAACATTGCTTTAAATGCTTGTGCGTCTTTTTCATCGAACATAACATCATCAACGATATTACTTTCTTCCCACGCACGTTTAAATTTATTACTCATTTATAAGGTTTCTCCTTCCTTTTTGACTAAAGGAATTATGCTATCAGATGGTTAAGAAAAAAAGCAACCGTAAAAGATCTCCAGACACAATTAAAAACGGAGCGACAAAAAGGGAGAAACAAAGAAAAAGTGAGGGTTCTTATTGATTGATTTACTTGACACTTCTACACAACCTCTTAAATATTTAAGAGACGTGCTTAATCTTGTAGTGGTTGAGGTTCTTCTAATACAACGATATCATTTTTATAGGGATAATGTAAATGACCAAATTCAGGCTTCCTTTGAAGTTCCATTAAATGGATAGGACTTTCAAATCGATCTATCTCATAACTGAGTCTAATATTATCTTTTTCAATACGCTCAACTTCTTTTTTAAGAGATGGAATCGCAAGACGCAATTCCGTCAATTCATTTTGTCGATCGATTAAGCCATAAAGCGTAAAAGCCGCGCAAGAAATGCAAACAAGAATTTGGAAAAACAACACCTTACGCGTATTCATAATTTTTCTAAGACTCGAAGCTTAGCACTGCGACTGCGCGGATTAGCAGCCACTTCTTCGTCATTTGCAACAAGCGGCTTTCGCGTCAATAGGCGCACCTCTGGATCTTTATCTCGAAAAAGACCAGCTAATCCTCGCGTATCCCACTTATCACTGGCCGCATGGCGAAAAAGATTCTTGACAATCCCATCTTCCAAACTATGAAAACTAATAATTCCCAGGCGGCCACCCTTTTTCAATCTTCTAATCGCCGCAGGAATGACACGCTCCACCACGTCTAATTCTTTATTTACACAAATTCTTAAAGCTTGAAAAACAAGTGTGCAAGGATGAATTCTTTTAGCTGGGTTAAAGCGAAGTACTGGTCGAAGGACCTCCACTAATTGCTGAGTCGTTAAGATTTGCTTTTCCGCTCTTGCCTGCACAATCGCGCGCGCAGCTGCTCGCCAATGCCTTTCCTCACCGTAATCTCGAAAAATCCGCTCCAATTCTTTTTGCGGCCAAGTATTCACAACAATCGCAGCGGTAAGGGGATTGCGGGGATCCATCCGCATATCCAGCGGACCTTCTTTTGAAAAACTAAATCCTTTTTCGGCAATATCGAGCTGCATGGAGGATACCCCTAAATCAAGCAAAATCCCATCAACAGTGCTAATTTCTAGTTGATCTAAGAATTTCTCTAAATTCTCAAAATTTCCTGAAACGAAGGTCACCTTTTCACTCCAAGGCGCTAAATTCTCAGCCGCAACGGTAAGAGCGAGAGGATCTTGATCAATTGCAATCAACCTTTCGATTTCGGGATGGGCGGCTAAAAGAGCAGCTGAATGACCACCCGCGCCAGCTGTTCCATCGATGAAAATACGCAAAGAACAGGGACTGAAGGATTCAATCACCTCTTTCATTAATACAGATTGATGGACTTTTGACATAACATCTCAATTTAGACTGGGATAAGATATAAAGCCTACCAAAGTTAGGGCATTCATGCAATGAGATTCACACGAAAGACAAGAGATATGAGAGTCCAATTTACAAGAAAATCTCACAGTGTTAAACTAAATATAAGGGTCGAAAAGTTAAACACACAACAATTCTATTAAAAATTAACGAAAATTCCCCATTTAAAACAAATGGCCTAAAAGCTAATTGTAAATATATGGGGAACATTGTTTAATCGGACGTTTTAAAACGACGATTTATGCAGCAGTATGATATAAATGAGGTGATGTATGGCTACCATTGACCAACTAGACTTAAGCGTCTATAACTTGTATGCAATTCGCACCAAAATGTTGGAGCAAATTGACCAACAACTCAGCCTTAAGTCAGCATCTTCGATCCCTCCACAAACACAAATTGTTGATATTAATCCCAAGCTAACAGAGCTTGATATTTTGCTAGGGATTGTCCCCCTTCATACCCCTTGGGCTTATTTCTATCCGCCTCAACGCATTCGAGATTTGAGACGCTCACCCTTTGCTTTTTATCGCGTCGCCCCTTCTTTGGGCTCTTATGAGGATCAAGAAGAGCTAGAAGCTACACTCGCAGCGATTCCTTGCAGCACAGCTGAAGAAGAGCAAGAAAAAAAAGCAATCACAAACTGTTTTAAGCAAATTAGTAAAATTAACGAATGGCTTGGATTCATCGTCGGACGAATCGGACAATTCTTACAGGGATAATGCATGGCTAAAATCAATTGGGTAAAATCTTTAGGGTGGACGGAAGAGCAACTGGATGACCTACGCTTTACTGGATATGCCTATTTAAGGCAGGGTAAATATGATATTGCCCTCGCTTTTTATGAAGCATTAGCTGCTTTATCCCCCAATAACGCCTACGATCTTCAAACTCTAGGCGCGTTATACTTGCAACTCAATAATCCTGTTAAAGCATTAAAATGTTTCGATCAAGCATTAAAAGTTGAGGCAGATCATGCTCCGACACTTTTAAATGTGGCAAAAGCACTTTTTATGCTCGGAAAAAAAGAGGAGGGCCTTAAATTAGCCCAAATTCTTCAAAATGAACCCAGTTTAACAATATCTAATACGGCAAAAGCCTTAATTTTAGCTTATAGTTAAGCTTTTAACCCTAAAATCTTTTTTAAAGAATAGCAAACTTTTTGAATCTGCTCTTCGGATAAATCCACATAAAGAGGCAGTGAAAGCGCTTCGGAATAATACGCTTCCATTTCAGGAAAATACTCAGAAATATCACCTAAAGACGATTTATAAATAGGGTGCTTATAAATAGGTATGTAGTGCACTTGGGTGCCAATTCCATCCTCATAAAGCTTTTGCATCACTTCTGCACGCGTTTTTTTTATCGCTTTAAAATCTATTTGCACCACAAACAAGTGATAAGCACTATAAGCATCATGTTTGGGTGAAAAAAAAGTTATGTATGGTGTATTTTTTAATAGTTCGCGATAAAGGGACACGAGTTTTTGCCGTCTCTTAATGAATGAATCTAGTCGTTTGAGCTGGCTCAATCCCAGGGCAGCTTGCATTTCTGTCATATGAAAATTCCCTGTGATTTCTTCAACTTCGTAATACCAGGGCATTTCTTTCAACATTTCAGCCGTTTTTTTCATTCCATTGTTTCTAAAACGACGCAATCGAGCATCCAAATCTGGATCATTCGTTAAAACCATTCCCCCTTCACCCGTTGTCAGATTTTTCGCAGGATGAAAACTGAGAACTGTCATGGCACTCCATGTGCAACACCCCACTTTTTCACCCGTCGGATAGCGCGAGCCTAAAGCATGGGCAGCATCTTCAATAATCAAAGTCTCGGGATTTTTTATCATTTGGTCGAGCTTTTTCATATCGACAGGAATTCCTGCAAAATGCACGGGAAGAACGACGTTTTTCCCCCGAGAAATGGGCTGATTCACATTATATGCTAATTGATCTAGACTGAGGTTGCCGCTTTGACGCTCAATATCAATAAAAATAGGAGACACGTTTCTTAAAGATGCTGCGCCGGAACTGATCACAAAAGAATTCGGGGTTGTGAGAAAGCGATCTCCCGGCTGAATTTTTCCGACATGGCAAGCAGCCGTTAACCCTGTGGATGCGCTATTAAAGGCCACAGCATATTGCGCTCCGCAATAATCAGCTATTGCCTGTTCAAAAGCTTGTACGTAAGGTCCTCGCGTTAAAAAGCTTCCCGACATAGCTTTCATCACCTCTTCTCTATCAGAGTCGTCAATGGATTGTCGGGCGTAAGGGATAAAATTTGGAGATTCTAACACAGTTGTTTCCTCGTTCAATAAGTACACTTAAAGGATGAAGACTCGATATGAATCTGTCAAGAATTTAAAGCAAAGTCGAGATCCTAAACCTTTTTCTTTGCAAACCGTTCTAACTGCATTTTCTCTATAAAAACCGCACAAATTAAACAAAAATTTCACATGATCAAATTATATGAACTTCTTCTGAATTCATACCCAAATTAAAATGAATCACATGTGATACTAAACTCCGTCTACAGCAAGAGACCTTGATTAAAACCAATCTTATCATCCCCTAACATCCATAACTTTTGTCTTATTGTTAAGCTTGTTAAATATTCATATTGACGAAAGTCTCAGTTAAAGTTAAAGAATAAATCATATCCTATTCCTTAACATTTTCTAGATGCAAGTATGTTTCGTCATTTAACAAAAGCTTTTAATCGATTCCAAGGAAAGTTCACCTATCGACAAAGATTTATTTTGTTTGCCCTCATCTTTTTTGTTGTTATCCCATTTCCAACCTATTGGTTGCTTGAAACACAGAATTTTCTTTTGCAACGCAATAAAACCAAAATAGAAGGAAATCAACTTCAGCAAGTCCTGGGATCCTTATTAAATAAAATTCTAAGGCACGAGATTATCGAAATTGCGCAAATACAGCTAAAAATTAAACAGACGGA
>NZ_JBFWIR010000010.1:0-49008 GCF_050255895.1 Parachlamydia sp. | reverse complement strand
TATGACAGAGTGCCTTTATGCTTATGAACTTCGATTATGAATATGAAGATCCGCTGTTTTAGAGAGCTGCGACCAGGTTTTAAATTAAAAATTACGTGTTGTATATTGACCTATGCCACCTATTTTATATAAATAGTTATTTCCCATTTTAAATTTTCCGAAAAATTGTTGATTGATCCCATCCTGCTGTGAAATTCAGCTTTAAAATTTTGATGCATTCTCAAAAGAATGCGGGTGTTTTAAAAAAAAGCGTGAATAAAGGGGATTTTGGGTGATAAAATATTTTTAGCTACCCGAGAACTCCAATTTTTTGTATGTTAAGAATAATTTTTTAGGCTCATAATCCTTACGAGATCATTATATTTTATCCAGAATGTTCAATTAAGAATACTTTAGCTTTTTGATTGAAAATTATAAGGAATTAAGGTATAGTCTCTCTATGGATAAAATCCTGTTTATATGATTCTATTATCTTAAATTTTAGGAATCCTCATGGCACATGCTCTTCATCAGATCTTAGATATCCAAGAACTGGATATGCAAATGATCCAACTTATGCGTTTAAAAAAAGAAAGACAAAATGAGTTGGCAAATCTGCAAGCAATTAAAGCAGATCTTCACAAGAAATCTTCAGTTAAAGAAGGCGAAATTATCGAATTGAAAAAAGCAATTCGCTTGGCTGAAGGAGAAATTTCTCTAATTCAAGATAAAATCAAGAAGTTTGAATCGCAGCAGCATTCAATTAAAAAAGTAGAAGAGTTTAATGCTTTGAGTCATGAAATTTCTCAAGCTGAAAGAGAAAAGCAAACTAAAGAGCAGCGATTAAGCGATTTATATGATAAATTGGCTGCGGAAGAAGAATTGATGAAAAGTTTAGCGGAAAGTCTTTCATCCACAGAAGAAAGTTCTAAAGTTTTAGAAGGTGAAATTCGTGAAGGAATTGACCGAATTAATTCTGAAGGAAAAGAGCTAAAAGCTGAAAGAGATCGCCTCGTTGAAAAAGTTGATCCTGAAATTTTCGGTATTTATGAGAGACTCTTGCGCAACAAACGAGATAGAGTTGTTGTTGCAATCGAAAATCGTTGCTGCAGTGGTTGTCATATTATGTTAACTGCGCAGGATGAAAATCTTGTTCGCAAAGGTGAGAGAATTGTCTTCTGCGAACATTGCTCACGTATTCATTATTGGCCAGAAAGCCAGGCTTTGGAAGGAACAGTTGCGGCACCAAAACAAAGACGCCGTCGTTCAGTAAAAGCTTAACATTTATTCTGAGAAGACAAGCAATCGCTTTTACATGAAAGTGTAGAGGAGGAAAGTCTGGACTTTATAGGAGAGGATGCCAGTGAAAGACTGGGGGCCGCAAGGCTACGGAAAGTGCCACAGAAAACAAACCGCTAACAAGCTATGCTTGTTAGATAGGGTGAAATGCCTGCTTTAGGAGCATGGCCTTATCTAGAGAAATTTAGAAAGTGGTAAACCCCATCCAAAGCAAGACGGAAATAAAGCGATACAGTTCTCCGCTGTGCTTTAGAAAAGTCGCTTGAGGGTTTCGGTGACGGCGCCCCTAGAGGAATGATTGCTCGTCTGCTTTGCAGACCGACAGAATCCGGCTTATCGTCTTCTCAGATCTTTTTTCCTAATTCCTGATTACGCTTATAAGTAGCCAAAAATGTTTCCATCAAAGCAGATCGCAGTCCTTTTTCCTCTAGCTTGAAAAGCCCTGCGATGGTTGTCCCTCCTGGCGATGAAACTTTCCATTTAAGCTGACCTGGATGCATTCCGGTTTCTTTCAAAGTTGTAATAGTCCCAGTAAAAGTTTCGATAAGAATATTTAAACCTTCTTCAGCATTTAAACCCATGGCAATTGATGCCTCCGTTCCGGCTTCCATGATGGCAGCAGCAAAAGCCATTCCAGATCCCGCCAGTGCAGAAAGGGCGTCAATTTTGGCTTCATCTACCCAATGTATCCAGCCTAGCAATCCGAAAAGTTCTTCTATGATTTCTTTTGAAAAAGGTGGATGAAATTGTTGATTTGTCAATCCTATAACACCTTGTCCATAATTTAACGCAATGTTAGGCATGACTCGAAGTAATTGGCCATGGGGGAAATAGCGTCTTAGAGTATCAAGTGTAACTCCTGCTAAAACACTAGCTAGAAGTTGGTTAGATGTTAAAGCTTGAGAAAAAGATTCTGTAGCAGAAGTAAGATTTTGGGGCTTGAAAGCCAGAAGGATCAGGTCGTTATCTTTAATCGCTTCGAGAATTGTTGGACAAGCCGCACAATTCGAAGAAAGATCGGCATTGAGCTTTTGGGCAAGCTTTTCAGCCTTTGCAAAAGTACGGTCGAACAAAAAAAGTTGGTGGGATTTAGCCCATTGAGAGGCCATGCCGCTTCCGATAGTCCCACAGCCGATAATTGCAATTTTCATTTTACGATTTCCTTGTATGATAGTTTCCTCGAGCAATCCATTTATAGCTTGTTAACTCTTTCAATGCCATTGGACCCCGTGCATGAATTTTTTGTGTGCTAATGGCGACTTCGGCTCCCAAGCCAAATTGGGCTCCATCGCTAAAGCGAGTCGATGCATTGACATAAACGCATGCTGAATCTACTTTTTTGATAAATTCTTCGGCATGTTTATCATTTTCTGTCAAAATGCCATCACTATGCCCTTGACTATGCTTTTGAATGTGCTGAATTGCTTCCTCCAGATTCTTTACGACGTGCAGACCCAAGGTCAAGCCTAACCATTCAGTATCCCAATCCTGATCTTGAGCCAAGTGGCAGCATGCTGGGAATGCCAAATTTTTTAAAGCCATCTCAGTTTCTTTGCTAACTGGAAAAACCACGCCTTTTTTACCAAGCCTTTCTAAAACCGCCGGAATAAATTCTTGGGCAATGTCTTGATGAATCAAAAGCGTGTCTAAGGCATTGCATGCACTAGGTTTTTGCAATTTCGCATTACAAATAACCTCTAAGGCTTTAGATTGATCGGCTGAAGAGTCGACAAACAAATGGCAGATACCCATGCCACCGGTAATGACTGGAATCATGCTATTTTCTTTGCAATATTGATGGAGACCTACGCCACCCCGGGGAATAATTAAATCGATATATTCATGTGCATGAAGCAGATCTTTAATATAGTGACGCTCTGTTTTATCAATAAATTGGACAGCATTTAGGGGGATAGCAGCTTCCGCAAGGGAATTCTGTATAACCTCAACAAGCTTTAAGTTAGTTCGTAGAGTTTCCGATCCACCACGCAAAATGACGCTATTGCCTGTTTTTATCGTAAGGGAGGCAATGTCAATTGTTACGTTAGGTCTAGCTTCATAAATGACACCAATGACACCGATTGGAGTTCTTTGTTTATATAGATGCAACCCATTTGCTAAAACAGTTGAATCAAAAATCTCCCCAACAGGATCTGGAAGTTTAGCGACTTGCTTGACGTCATGGGCTATTCCTTCTAAACGATCTTTAAGACTTAGACGATCTAAAAATGCATCTTGAAGACCTGCATTGAGAGCTGTATCCAAATCCAATTGGTTTGCTTCCAATATAGTTTTTTGATGTTTAAGCAAGTTATCTGCAAGTGTATTTAAGGCCGCATTTTTTTGTTGTGTTGAGATTGTGGCAAGTTGATAGGCTGCTTCTTTGGAAGCTTTTCCGATTTTTTGGATAAAAGCAGGGTCTTTCATGTTAGCTCGACTCTTTTATTATTTAATCATTGTCATATTATCTCGGTGAACGACTTCCGGTCCATAGCTGAATCCTAGTACTTCTTCAATAGATTGTGAGTGAATTTTTTTTATCGTTTCTATTTCTGAAGAAGAATAATTTGTGATTCCTACAGCTAGAGGGTGTGTTTCTGATTCTATAGATATAATATTGCCTCTTTCAAAATTAGAAATCGCTTTTATAATTCCTGCAGGGAGAAGGCTTGCTCCGGCATCCATTAGATGTTTTGCAGCACCGTGGTCTATCACGATTTTACCCTGAGGTTTTTCTGAAAGCAACCAACGTTTGCGGCTTTCTCGGAGTGTTGTAGTCGCCAAAAATCGAGACCCAACAGATTTTCCTGCCACAATATCTAATAAAATATCCGGATGGTTTGAAGATCCAATTATTGTCGAGGTACCACTTTGTGAGGCTAATTGGGCGGCCTCAATTTTTGTAATCATTCCGCCCGTACCTTGGCCTAAAGCATCGGATGGTTTGCCAGCAAGGCGATAAATGTTTGCGTCAATTTTTTCAATGAGGGGAATTAATTGGGCTGTAGGATTTAGGCGAGGATCTGCTGTGAATAAGCCCCCCTGGTCAGTTAACAAAATCAAGTATTCAGCGGCAATAAGATTGGCCACGAGAGCAGATAAGTTGTCATTATCGCCAACTCTAATTTCTTGTGTTGCGACCGTATCGTTTTCATTAATGATAGGGATAACATGGTGTTTCAGCAAAGAATGAAGAGTATCACGACTATTGAGATATCGTTTGCGATTTGAAACATCATCACGGGTTAATAAAACTTGTCCAACAACAATATCGAATAAAGCAAATAGTTCACTCCAGATGTGCATTAAGTGAACTTGTCCTACGGATGCAAGCATCTGTTTTCGAGGGAGCAGGCGGTCTAATTTGGGGTCTTTCATTATTTCTCTACCGGCAGCCATAGCTCCTGAGGAAACAATGACAATTTGCTTTCCTTGTTCGTGAAGTATCGAAATTTGTCGTACGATATCCAACATTTTTTTACGGCAAAGCTTTTTAGTACCTTGGGTCAAGGTGCTGGTTCCAAGCTTAATGACGATGGGGCGACTATGTTTCATACCATTTTCCTGATTAAATCGAATGCATGGACCATACAAGACCGGGGGGATTAACACCTCCCAAGCTTAAATTAATCGTTAATCCACTTGAAACATAGAATAGTCCGACGACATCATTTTGTGAAAGGTTTACATCTCCTGCTAAGACGACCTGTCCTGTTCCTAAAATCACTCTTAAAGTTAGAAGAAGGAGAATATTGACATCTAATACCGGAATGTTTCCCGTAAGTAAAGTTGTTGTTGTCGGAGAGGTTCTTCTGATAGCGAAAGCAGGGTTTACTCCTGCGCCAATTTGAGCGCTAAGAGCCGCAGTTGCGTTGTAGTTGATTGTGACTTTAATCGCATATCTACCGGTTGAAGGAACTGTAAAATTCCCAGTGGTGGCGTTGAATCCTGTCCCTGTGTAATAGGGGTCAGCTGTCGACCAACCTGCGATTTGTGTCGTGGCGGAAGTTAGGCTAAATGATGAAATGGATGCAGAAAACTGTAAAGAGGTTCCAGATGGTCCAGTAGGACCCGTGGCCCCGGTAGCTCCAGTTGCCCCAGTAGCACCTGTTGGACCTGCATCTCCGGTTGCTCCAGTTGCACCGATCGGGCCGGTTGGCCCTGTAGGACCTGTGGTTCCGGTAGCACCAGTGTCGCCAGTAGCACCTGTGGGTCCTGTTGGACCTGCATCTCCAGTTGCCCCAGTGGCTCCGGTTGGGCCGATTGGCCCAGTAGGACCCGTGGCTCCAGTATCGCCTGTGTTGCCAGTAGCACCTGTGGGTCCTGTTGGACCTGCGCCTCCGGTAGCACCTGTTGCCCCAGTAGGACCCGTGGCTCCAGTAGCTCCAGTGTTACCGGTAGCGCCTGTTGGTCCTGTTGGACCTGCGCCTCCGGTAGCACCTGTTGCCCCAGTAGCACCTGTTGGTCCTGTCGGACCTGCGTCTCCGGTTGCTCCGATTGGCCCAGTAGGACCCGTGGCTCCAGTAGCTCCAGTGTCGCCAGTCGCACCTGTGGGTCCTGTTGGACCTGCATCTCCAGTTGTCCCAGTGGCTCCGGTTGGGCCGATTGGCCCTGTAGGACCCGTAGCTCCGGTAGCTCCAGTGTTACCGGTAGCGCCTGTTGGTCCTGCTGGACCTGCATCTCCAGTTGCCCCAGTGGCCCCGGTAGCGCCTGTGTCGCCAGTAGCACCTGTTGGTCCTGTCGGACCTGCATCTCCGGTGGCTCCAGTTGCACCGGTTGGGCCGGCTGGCCCTGTAGGACCCGTGGCTCCAGTAGCTCCAGTGTCGCCAGTCGCACCTGTGGGTCCTGTTGGACCTGCATCTCCAGTTGTCCCAGTGGCTCCGGTTGGGCCGATTGGCCCAGTAGGACCCGTAGCTCCGGTAGCTCCAGTGTTACCGGTAGCACCTGTTGCCCCAGTAGCACCTGTTGGTCCTGTCGGACCTGCATCTCCAGTTGTCCCAGTGGCTCCGGTTGGGCCGACTGGCCCTGTAGGACCTGTGGTTCCGGTTGCCCCAGTAGCTCCAGTAGCTCCAGTATCACCTGTGTTACCGGTAGCGCCTGTTGGTCCTGCTGGACCTGCATCTCCAGTTGCCCCAGTGGCTCCGGTTGGGCCGATTGGCCCAGTAGGACCCGTGGTTCCGGTAGCGCCTGTGTCGCCAGTAGCACCTGTGGGTCCAGTTGTCCCAGTGGCTCCGGTTGGACCGGTTGGTCCTGTCGGACCTGCATCTCCGGTTGCCCCGGTGGCTCCGGTCGGGCCGGCTGGCCCAGTAGGACCCGTGGCTCCGGTAGCTCCAGTGTCGCCAGTAGCACCTATGGGTCCTGTTGGACCTGCATCTCCGGTTGCTCCAGTGTTACCGGTAGCGCCTGTTGGTCCTGCTGGACCTGCATCTCCAGTTGCCCCAGTGGCTCCGGTTGGGCCGATTGGCCCAGTAGGACCCGTGGTTCCGGTAGCGCCTGTGTTACCAGTCGCACCTGTCGAGCCGGTTAATCCAGTGGGACCTGTAGCTCCGGTAGCGCCTGTGTTGCCAGTAGCACCTGTGGGTCCTGTCGGACCTGCATCTCCGGTTGCTCCAGTTGCACCGGTTGGGCCGATTGGCCCTGTAGGACCCGTAGCTCCGGTAGCTCCAGTGTTACCGGTAGCGCCTGTTGGTCCTGCTGGACCTGCATCTCCGGTTGGCCCGGTGGCTCCGGTCGGACCGGCTGGCCCTGTAGGACCCGTGGCCCCGGTAGCTCCAGTATCGCCTGTGTTACCAGTCGCACCTGTCGAGCCGGTTAATCCAGTGGGACCCGTGGCTCCAGTAGCTCCAGTGTTACCGGTAGCGCCTGTTGGTCCTGTTGGACCTGCGTCTCCGGTAGCTCCAGTATCGCCTGTGTTACCAGTCGCACCTGTCGAGCCGGTTAATCCAGTGGGACCTGTAGCTCCGGTAGCGCCTGTGTTGCCAGTAGCACCTGTGGGTCCTGTCGGACCTGCATCTCCGGTTGCTCCAGTTGCGCCGGTCGGGCCGATTGGCCCAGTAGGACCCGTGGCTCCAGTAGCTCCAGTATCGCCTGTGTTACCAGTCGCACCTGTCGAGCCGGTTAATCCAGTGGGACCTGTAGCTCCGGTAGCGCCTGTGTTGCCAATAGCACCTGTGGGTCCTGTCGGACCTGCATCTCCGGTTGCTCCAGTGGCTCCGGTTGGGCCGATTGGCCCAATAGGACCTGCGTCTCCGGTTGCCCCGGTTGCGCCGGTCGGGCCGGCTGGCCCAGTAGGACCTGTAGCTCCCATTAATCCTGGTGCTCCAGGATCTCCTTTCGGTCCTGTGGGACCTGTTGGACCGACAGGACCAGGAGGGCCTCTTTTAGGTTGTTTGCATCCGCTGAATAGATCGACAAAATTTTCGGCTAATTCATGCCCATATTCAATCTTTGTGATTTCATCGATTGCGAAAAGTTGTTCATATGACTTTAAAGAAATCAGATGGTTCGTGATTATAACCGCTAGTTCATTAACAAATGCTTTTTCATTAAGATGGGCTAAATAATTTTTAGTTGTAGAGGAGGGAGTGGAAGGAATATTTTCAGCGGAATGTACATGGGCGTTTTCATCGACTTCGTAATAAAGGCAATTGTAAGGCTTCCCTTGATTGAAAAATTCTTTTTTTAAAAGTAAGTTGGAGCCATTTTTATATTGATTAACAACTTGGTTCCCTTCGGAGTCAAATTCTTTGATTAATAGATTAAGTCCATCATTTGAATATATTTTTGTAAGAATCCGACAGTTTGCATTTTTTGACTTTAGAAGCTGTCCGCGTGGATCGACATCCAAAAACGCCATTTTAGCATCACCATCAATGGAATATTCTCTTTCTTCAACAACATTTCCATTTAAATCGTATTTATAAGATGTGTAGGCGAATACGTTATCTTCCCCATCAGATGAGCTTTTGGCTAGCAATAGGCCTACGTTTTGTTCAGTATTTCCCCAAAATTTCCGATCGATTTGATAGGGTGTATTTTTTGAGTCAAATTTGATAATTGCGAGTAATTGTTCACGTTCATCAAACTCGTAACGGTATCGATTTTTATAATGGTCGTATACATCTGTATATTGATCCTCGTACAGGAAGTAGTGACTTTTGGAATTAGCCTGATTAAAATCTGAATGGTGAATGTTGCTGACTTTTCCTAAATGGTTATATTGAATGTCAACGGAATTCAAATCTTCGGATGTCTCCTTCACAAGTAAACAAAGATGATCTTTGATTTGGTATTCATATGTTTTGTCATTTAGGTTTGTTCCAGTAACTTGTATCAATTCACAAATCTCAGTACCATCAGCAAAATGAAATGAACTAAAAAGATATTCGATTGTTTGCTGATCACTTGTTGTAATCGTAACAAACGGTTGTTGTTGATCGAAAACATATTCAAAATGGAGATCAAAAAGATTTTGTTGTGATGAAGAAAGAATTTCAATGGTTTTGAGGTGTCCATTTACATCATACGAAAAGACTGCTCGATTGCCATTTGGGAAGTTTTGTTGAATTAAATGAAAGTATTCAGGGATGTCTACTTTTTGGGCGAGGCAAGGAAGTAGCTCTTGTCCTAGCATGGGATTAGAAGGTTCTACGCATTTCTCATATATTTTTTTTGTCCCATCTCCAAGGTGCAAAATACATCGATTCTCCTCACAATATAAACGACTATTTCGGTGGTTGTATTTACCACTCATTTCCTGTGTCGATGTATTGACAATTCCCATCCCATCCTGAAGCATGTTAATGGCTAAGGGGCCTTTCCCAGTCCCACTAAAGCTTAGTATTCCGCCAGACGGCATTCCGACAAAAGCATATTTTTGTGCAAAAGTACGCTCTTTTAGAGTTTCTGGGGCGTTGCCTTTGATCAGAAAAAATTGAGAAAAAAGTCGCCAGCATCCGGATCCTTGTCCAGTCACATAGTTTCTTGCATTGTAATGTCTTTCTAAACAAAAATTATCTGCGTATGGAATTTCTAAATCGACTACAGATTCGCAATAGTCCCCGTTCACGACATTCACAGAATTCATGATGCAGGCATCTAGATCTGACTCCGTTGACGAAATAAGGTAAATGGGTAAATTTGTATAAGCGTTAAAATTCAAGGCAATGAATATGCAAATCAAACTTGTATAATGTTTAAATGTAAGAAATAAATGCATGTGACATCCATTTGTCTAATTTAAAATATAGATTGGTGGAATGGTAACACGATTAAATTTTTTTATATAGGTATTTTTTGTTTCTAATCACCCTCTGTTTAAAAGTGAAAAAATGACTCTCACCAGAGGGGGATAAATTGAGCGGATGCAAATCCATCTGTAAAAAATTTACAGCTACTGATTTGACTTATACGAATTCTGAAAGACATTTTACGAAGATTCGTTTAATCAAATAAAAGTTTTAAATGTCTTATAAGGAATACGATTCTTATGGAATGCGCATCATGATTTTTTATTTGCATTTTTATGGAAATAATCCGCGACGTCTACAGATTTTTTGATGCAGTCATTCACAGAAACGCCAAAAAAAGAAGATCCTAAAACTTGGAAATGCGGGTGTATGTTGGCCGCGATCTGTTGGATCATTTTCACTTTTT
Source organism: Parachlamydia sp. (assembly GCF_050255895.1). Taxonomy (NCBI): domain Bacteria; kingdom Pseudomonadati; phylum Chlamydiota; class Chlamydiia; order Parachlamydiales; family Parachlamydiaceae; genus Parachlamydia; species Parachlamydia sp. Next base: position 39,075 of record NZ_JBFWIR010000010.1, on the reverse strand, counting down.
CATGATGTCCAACTAAATACTGAGGAATCGCCTGTGGGATTATTTTAACGGCGCACGTATCAGGTGGTTGAAAAATGTCTAAGTGTTTTTCAACGGCTTTACAGGCAAGAGCAATAAATTGTGAAGCATCTAAGGTTGCAAAATGGTGTGGGCAAAAAAGGGCGCCTCCGATCATGACAGTTAAACGCGTTTGGTTGGGAATCGTATTTTGTGTGGGGAATACAGAAGAATCCCAAACAATACCTAAAATCTTTTCTTTTTCTCTAGACGGAATCAGAAAACCAAATCCTTGCTGTTTCAAAATAGGTTGATGCCAGCCTAGATTAACGACGGCAATTGGAACGTGTGGGATAGACGTTAGCTGCTCGATGAAGGGGGCGTGATCAGTAAGCTTGGCTAAAGCATGAGAGGGGAGTGTGGAGAATAAATAATTGGCTTCTAGTGAGCGCTTATCGTTGAGCTGAATTCGAATGGCATCGTGATCGAAATTCAAAGCTGTAACAGTGTGGTTTAATTTAAGCTCAGCAGTAAGGTGTTTCGAAAGCTCTTTTGGTAGAGTCTCAATCCCTTTTCGAAATGAAAAAAGACTCGTTTTTTGCATTTTACTCTGAAAATCGCTTAAGGAATAACTTTTTTTGGGAGAAAGTAAAAATCCTTTTACTAGCGAGCCGTAGGTTTGCTCCATTTCATGAAAAAGGGGAAAACAGGATCGGATGGAAAGTTTTCGAATATCTCCTGCGTAAATGCCGTTGACAAGCGGATCAATGAGCGTTTCAGCGATTTCGGGTGAAAAGCGACGATTAAAAAAAGAAAAAATGCTTTCGTCAGCTACTTTTGTTTTAGGCCTTAGAAATTCTCTTGCGATCGGCCAAATGGTTTTTTTTGTAAGAGGAGAAGTCAAAAATGAAAAAAAACCATTCGGAAGAGGATGTAAAGTTTGATCCTTCCAAAGGTATCTTTTTTTTGCTTCAACATTTTCGGTAATGATGTCATTTTGCAGCTGCAAACTTTCGATAAGTTTGAGCGTTTCCAATCCTGCTCCAGACGGGCGACAACTTCTAGGGCCATATTCAAATAAAAAACCATCTTGATGGTGTGTATGCATATATCCACCAGATCGATTTTCTTTTTCAAGAATCGAAATGTGGATATTTGTGCCCAATCTTTGTTTTAGCGACCATGCGAGAGTGAGCCCACTAATGCCCGCTCCGAGTATGACGATATGAGGCTTTTTAACGGTCATTTTGGACACAATCCACTAAAGTATGAACCGCTTCCATGGGAGTATCAGGATGAATTCCGTGACCTAAATTAAAGATATAGCCAGGGTCTTGGTGCATATCTTTGAGCATTTGTGAGACATGTTGCCGGATTGTTGGGTTTGGGGCGTACAAGATGTCAGGGTCCAGATTTCCTTGTAGGGCAATCTTGGAAGGAAGCATTTGTCGCACAGCTTTTAAATCGCTATTCCAGTCCAAACTAATGGCAGCAGGTCGGAGTGAGGCAAGTGAGGGTGCAAATACTGAAGAACCTCGGCAAAAGAGAATAATGGGAATGTTGGTCGAAGCAAGTGCATCTACGATTTTTTTGAGATATCCAAGGGAAAATTCTTGAAATTGAAAATGTCCCAAAACGTGCGCCCAAGAATCGAAAATTTGGAGGGCTTTTACACCCGACTCAATTTGGAGTTTCAGATAATCAACGGTTAAATCAGCCAGACGATTCAAAAGTTGATGAAAACTCGCAGGCTCTCGCAGCATCCATTGTTTTGTTTTCTTTAGGGTTTTGCTTGATCCTCCCTCTATGAGGTAGCTGGCTAGTGTAAAAGGTGCGCCGCAAAAACCTATAAGGGGGACTTTTAGATGCGGAAGCATTGTTTTGATTGCTTCGGAAACGTAGCTCAAGGCCTCGGGAATGTGGACGTTAGGAAGATTTTGAATATCCTCTAAAGTATTAAGAGGACGTTCTATGATAGGGCCTTTCGTTTCTTCAAATCGAAGCCCCACTCTGAGGGCTTCTGGAATAACCAGAATGTCAGAAAATAGAATGGCTGCATCCATACCAAATGTTTGAATTGGCATTAATGTGACTTCAGTCGCCAGCTCGGGTTGGTGGCACATGTCTAAGAAAGAATATTTTTCTCGCATGGCTCGATACTGAGGCATATAGCGACCCGCTTGGCGCATGAGCCAAACGGGAGGGCGAGCCTGATTTTTGCAGTTTAGGGCATCAAGAAAAAACGAATGGCTCATGGAGTCCTTCAATTTAGAGGATTTGTTCTAGGATTGCATTAACAGTAAATCCAAATTCAGTTGCTAGCGCACTAGCAGGAGCCGAAGCACCATAACTTTCCATGCTGATTGCAATGCCTGATCGGCCAATATATTTATGCCATCCTTGCTCTACCCCTGCTTCGATGCTTACCCTTTGACCAAGATCTCCACCAAAAATGGACTCTTTGTATTCTGGGTTTTGTTTTTCATAAAGTTCCCAACAAGGCATAGAAATGACTCGCACGGATTTACCAATTTTTTCTAGTTCTTTGGACACATCTAGCGCTAGGGAAACTTCAGAACCTGTTGCGATAAGTGTAAAGTTAGGAGGAGAAGAGACCTCTTTCTTGATGATGTACGCACCTCTTACAACACCTTCCGAATAAGGCACATTTGTGGAATCAAGTGTTGGAAGATTTTGTCTTGATAAAATGAGAGCTGTCGGTCCTTTATAATTGAGCGCTGCAATCCATGCCATACGCACTTCATTGGCATCGGCTGGGCGAATCACATGCAATTGTGGCATTGCGCGTAAAGCCGCCAGATGTTCAATCGGTTGGTGTGTTGGACCATCTTCTCCTAAGAAAATCGAATCGTGTGTGAATTGGTAGATAACCTGTTGTCTCATCAAAGAAGCTAAGCGGATGGCATTTCTCATATAATCGGAGAATGTTAAAAATGTTCCGACAAAAGGAATGATCATTCCCGTTTGCGACATCCCCGTTGCCATTGTTGCCATTCCAAATTCGCGGATTCCAAATTTGATGTTGCGTCCTTTAAAGTTGCCTGGTGTGACAATCGGGAATTGCTGAATCATTGTTAAATCGGATACCGACAAGTCCGCTGAACCACCATAGAGGAAGGGAAGAAGATCTGCCAATTTTTCTAAAACAACTTGGGACGCTTTTCGGCCCGCAACAGGACTCTTGATTTCTATAGCTTTCAGTTGCTCTTCCAGATTAACTGGCAGCTTTTTATGAATCATGATTTCCATTTCTTTTAAAAGCTGAGGATTTGTTTTTGCCCATTCTTCAAATTCTTTTTTCCAATCCTCTTCCACTTGAGCTTGTTGCTTTTGTCTTACTTTAAAGAAATCGTAAACAGCTTGTGGAACAAAAAAAGGCTCTTCAGGAATCCCTAAAGCAATTTTTGACGCTTTAACTTCTTCTACACCAAGAGGTGAGCCGTGGGCCTGAGATGTCCCTGCTTTATGTGGAGAGCCTTTCCCGATGATTGTATGGGCAATAATGAGCGTGGGTTTTGTTTGATTTTCTCTGATGTGCGAAATGGTTGTATGTAGTTCATCTAAATCATTGCCATCAATTTCATACACATCCCATCCATAGGATTTATACCGTTCAAACGTATTTTCGGAGCCAGATTCCTGGAGAGGACCATCCAGTGTGACATGGTTTGCATCATAGATGGCGATTAAATTGTCGAGTTGAAGGTGTCCCGCGAATGCCGAAACTTCTGAAGTCACACCTTCCATGACACAGCCATCACCCATCAAAACAAAAACTTTAGGGTTCAGAATTTTTTGCTTAGGCGTATTAAAGCGGGCTTCCAAAAGTTTTAGACCTAAAGCTTGTCCAACGCCATTTCCTAATCCTTGGCCGAGCGGACCCGTTGTTGTTTCAACACCATCTGTATCGAGAGATTCAGGATGACCTGGAGTTTTAGAGTGAAGTTGTCTAAAATTTTTGATGTCTTCGAGGGTGACTTGGTAGCCAGCTAAGTGCAAGCAGGAATAAAGAAGCATAGATCCATGACCGGCGGAAAGGATAAAGCGGTCACGATTCATCCATTTGGAATCTTTGGGGTTTTGTTGAAGGGTGTGTCCCCATAAATAGGCCCCAATTTCTGCGCAACCCATGGGAAGTCCTGGATGTCCAGAATTGGCTTTTTGAACAGCATCCATCGATAATCCGCGGATCGTGTTCGCGATCTTACTTAGAATTTGTTTAAGATTGGGGTCTAAAATCTTTTTCTCCATGGAGGGCTCCAGCTATTGTTAAATGGGATTAATTCCTACACTGTAGCTGCCTTTCTCAAATCCAGCAAGCATGTTTTTATTTTTGAGAGCCTCAGAAAGGCAAAATCGAGCAGTGATATTTATTTTTAATTGTAAAGTATTTGTATATGGGGTTGTTAATTAACAATAATGCTTATTTATTGGTATAATATAATAAAATAGGGGTGTTTATGAAAGTGTCATTTGATCAAAATCGTTGCTATTTCGGTTCTTTTACAGCAGAAGATGATGAAGGATCCAAACACAGGAAAAAGTGGGGTTCGTTATTATAAATTTCCGGTTAAATTATGGGGCGCGATTCCTGGGTTACTCAAAAATTGTCTATGTCAACCGTAATAGTTTAGTTAACTGGTTAGATCGACACAAAAAAGAGGCTTCGAATCCACAGGAATTTGCTGGATATCTAAAAAAGAACGCATTTCAAAAAGCCATTGAAATGATCTGCAAAAATGTTCAAAAACCATCGACCAATTCTGTTCCTGTAAAAAATCCTAAAGGGAGAGACTTTGGAGCTTCTTCTGTCACAAAAAATCCTGAAGTCCGAAATGAAGAAAAACGAGGAGAAACTCTGCCTCCGGCTGTTGTCTATGTGCAGGATCCTAGTGATGCTCCATTCTTTAATCGCATAGAAGGATTAGGGAAGATTTTTGAAAAGCTGACTGGTTCTAAAGCTGTTGAGTATAGACCCATTCAAGTAACCCAAGAAAAAAATATCATTTTCCCTTTTGTGATAAATGACCGAATTCAGGATTTTTTTAAGTTTGAAAAATTTATTCAAGATCTCAAACATAATAATCCTCATGCAAAGATCATTTTATTAGTGATCAGCCAATCATCAGAGGTCTTCAAGAAACTAGAGGATTATGGGCAACATGAGAATGTTTTAGGGCTTTATTCTAGTACGCCGGACATGAGTGGTCTAGGGGGGCCAGGGACTGCACGTCTTCACGATACAGATCAAGTTTTAGCTGACCTAACAGCAGCCGTTACAGCTAAGAAATAAATTTAGCTTTTTTTTGTTTTTCTATAAGGCTTTGAATGCCTCGACGCATATTTTCCGCGCCATTGAGGTTGATGTCGATAGTGGGAAAAGAGGAATTCAAAGCTTTTTCAATAATTCTACGTAACCGATCGGGAGCTAACTCCTCTGGAGAAATCACCTGCAGAATGTTTTTAAGTGCAAACTGTTCTGCACGTATCCGTTGCTTGCTGAATTTTGAAGGATAAGGATAGATAATTCCTGGTGTTTTGGTTTCACACAAATCAATAATCGTGCTCCCTCCTAAGCTGATCGAAAGTGCACATTTCTGTAATTCCTCTGTGAAATTTGAAAGAAAAGGAACAATGCGGATATTGCCTCCAATGATCTGTTGAAATTGCCATAAATCTTTTGCCAAGTTTGGGTGGGCCTGGGGTCCAATGACTAGCAAAAATTCATAATCAGGAAAAAAAATCGAAACTTCTGCGGCTGCTCGCAGGAGTTCTCCCCCAATAGATCCTCCTCCCATCGTCACCATAATGCGTTTTAACCGTTCGCCTGTCGATTGTGGTACTGCGTGACCACTGGAAACGTAGCCTGTGTAAACAAGTTTATTCCCTAGCTTTTGAGCTAGCGAGGATGTTTCATGGAGATTGAGAATTTGCGGATCACAATGAATGAAGACTTTGTCATAATAGCGATCAAGGATGGGATAAATCGATTCGATTTGTTTGGAATCCGTGGGGATATAATCTAAGCATGAGCAAATGATTAGGCAATCTGGGTTGATTTTTTTTACACGCGAGATGATATCTAAAACTTCATTCTTAAAATCGTGTTTTCCCATGGGAAAGGATTGAGAAACAAAGAACTGATAAGGAAGTGTTAAAAATGCCTCCAGATAATCACGTCGTTTTTTTAAGATATATTCGTAGGATTCTACCGCACTAGGGATGTGGGAAATAGCAGGAAGAGGAATTTTATGAAAACGAGGGGATGGAAGGGTTTGATGGATCTCTCGACCACCCTGAAGGAAATCGATATCAAAATTTTGCACAAGGCTTTGGCACAGACGTAACCCTCGTACTAGGTGGCCTATTCCCAAAAGATACTGACACCAAAAAAGTCCTCTCATCGGGTATCCTTATTCATTATGAAATGTGGATCACTTTTAAAAGATTGTCATTCACCACAATAATTTTATTCCCATCGCAATACTCTTCTTTGAAAAAGACAAGCACTTGGGCTACCGGCTCTTGTCCCTTAAACGGAGGCAACTGACCCCAGTAATAAAACTGACCTCCAGGGGCTTTGAGCCATTTGGGGACAATCTGTTTCGTTTTTCCCGCATTAAAATTCAAAAAAAACCGCTTGATATAATCATCGTGAGCCTTCTCTAAAACCGGATGATAGACGTAATATCCGCATTGTTTTCTGATCATTTCAATTTTTCTTGGATCTCCATTTGAGGCAATAATAGCATCCCTTAATTCAAGCGAATTAACCTCTCCAAGGTGCCCATGGAACATCGGATGTGGAATCAAAAAAAATGGCGTATGGCGTCCAAAAAACCGTTCATGCGGATCCATAAAATTATTGTAAAGCCCATAACGTTTACCACTTTTCCCGACAACATACCAGTGTACACGGCCTTCAAAAGGAGAATCCCACCAAGCCAACTTCTGTGCATTCCAAAGGATTTTTTTAGGTAAGAGGAAAATCAAAAGAAGCGCAAAGATAACCGCATTCCACGGTTTAAATAAGGCACTTGAAGCCTCGAAAGGAAGAAAATGGAGAATGTTCATAAAGGCAAAATGGATCAAAATCGACTGCCAAAAAAAGATTCCCGACAAGGCAAACACCAGAAAATGAAAAAGGATTGCTTGGAAACACCATATTTGAGCCAATAGGGAGGAAAAGCCGCAGACAACCCATCCACACTCGAAAAAGAGCGTGCCAAATTGAAAAAGACGATCATAAGGAGCGATTTTTTGAATCCATTGTAATCTAGTTTGAACATTCTGTTGACGCATCCATCCCCAAAGATAAGCTGAAATGGCTAGGTAGTGAATCCGATTATCCATGGCCCAGCTATACCAATGTTTGCCCAACTTCATTTTTGCCACACCCGAATAAAAGTAATGGGCGGCAATCACCCATAAAAAGAGAAACATAGGGACTGCCAAGTGTGGAGGGTAGGGGGTGCGCAAGAAAAATTGAATTCCATTAATTAAGGCTGTTGTCGCGATTAAAGAGGCAAACATTTGCAATATTCGTAGAGCCATAAGCTGGTGATGATACCAGGAGCGGTTATAATGGATGGCGAGAAAGATGAATAGCACAATGAATCCAGGGTAAAAATAGACACCACATAAGGCGCCTATTAAAGCTAAGCGGGATGGGATGCTTGGCTTATCCGTGACAAGATCGCGATCTAACGTCGCTGCTTTCCAGGTGATAATGGCGCAGATGAAAACAATAAAAAATCGCACAATTTCTGTGTCATCAAATGTCTGCCAGTTTAAAAACGGCCAAAATATACCGCTCAATCCAGTTAAAAAAAGGGGGGGAACCCATCGATAAAAAAAAATATCGTCGATTTTGCTTAGGTGTTTTTCGGTCTGCGCTCTAAAAAGATCAGATTCTGAATGTAACTTAGTGAGATCGCCTGAAAAGCACAGAATGCCTCTGTTGACTAAAGGAAATAAAACAAAAGAACAAAGAATGAGGACATAATCAATAGGATTCATGTTTGCAGCTCACTGAAGAAGTATGCCGTTACGTTTTCCTCATTCAATTTTTTTAATAACAGATCGAGAAAAGAAAAATCTAAATCATCCATCATGGCATGATGTAAGAGGATTCCATAGGGATGTAAGGAGCTTTTCCTCACTTCGTCAAGAATGAATGTATGAGGAATATATAACTTGCGTTTACTTGAATGTAAGCTTAATGCGACGTCCAGATTTTGAATGCCTACAGCAGGCGTTGTGTGAGAAGCATCGCTTCGAGACAAAATTTTATATCCGACCTTAATCAAAGTAGGTACGAATTTATCCGGAAGGTTATTCCAAGGAGGGGTAAAAGCAGGAAAATAGAGATTTGGAAATAGCTTTTCCAGGATTTCTTTCCCCTCGCCCATTTCTTTTTCAACATCTTCCAGTGAGCGGGTTTCGTCAAATTCACAACGTTTGCCAATGGGGATACGATTGACGTGCGCATAGCCATGTGTGTGGATTTGAAGAATATTTTGTTGATCTGCAAAAGTTTTTGGAAGATAAAGCTCTTCGCAACTGCGTGGAATAGCAGCGACATTTAACTTTGTTTGATGAGAAGCAAAAAGATTGAGCAGCTTTTGAAAGCGCTCTCGATTCCATCCTAAATCATCATCACGAAAAAAGATTTTCATTTTTTATTTAAAAGCTCAAGTAATAGTTTAGCTGAATTTTCTGCACCATTCCCATTGATTTGAATGTCGGGGAACGGTGTCGCAATTCGATCTCGAATGAGTTTGATTAATCTTTCTGGTTTTAAATCTTCAGCGCTTAACACAGTCACAACTCCTTTTTCTGCAAATTTTTGAGCTCGAAAAGGTTGTTCACGCGTTTTGGGTGATACATAAGGATAGACAAGACCAGGTGTACGTGTCTGACACATATCTGCAAGAGTACTTCCTCCAAGAGTGATCAATAAAGCGCTGCGACTTAAATGCTCGGTAAAATTCGGTAAAAAATGGGAGATTTGGATGTTGGAGGGATGGAGCATTTTTTGCATCACTTGCAAATCATGATGAATCGTTTTGGGAGAATTAGGGCCTAAGACAAAGTTAAATTCATAATCGGGAAAGAAAATCGTGATTTGCGCAACTGCGTGCAAAAGCTCAGAACATACAGCTCCGCCACCCGCAGATATCAGAATTTTTTTGGATTTTTCTTTCGGGATATGCTCTGGAGGTGGTGTTGCAACGTAGCCTGTGTAAAAGATTTGATTTTGGGACTCTCGTACGACACTTGAGGTTTCTTCTAAGCGGACAAAATTAGGATCTGAGTGGACAAACAGATAGTCATAGAAATTATGTAAAATATCACCTGCTTCTTTACAATTTCCTCCTCCATTATAACAGACGTCGTTGACTGAGCTGATGATTAGACAATGGGGATTAGCTTTTTTGAGAATGTCTATAATTTCCAAAATTTCTTCCGTAAAGGCTAATTTTCCCAAGGGGAAGGAATCTGTAAAGAAAAAGGAGTAAGGTTCCTGGGTTTCTTCTAATAGCGAACGAATTAAACGTCTTCTTGCTTCGAAAGTACTAAAAATATTGCGTTTGGAAGCGAGAACCCCAACAATTGGGTCTTGGTCAATATTTGAAATAGCAGGAAGAATGAATTTATTGAAACGAGGGGAATCGAAGGATAGATAAACATCCCTTCCTCCTTGAAAAAAATCGATATCAAAATGCTTTGTAAGCGCTTGACATATGCGTAAGCCTCGGACAAGATGGCCGATCCCCAAGACATATTGACACCAAAAAAGTCCTTTCACCGTCTATACCCCATCGCTATTTTTTGTCTGTCAATTAAACGTCACATTGCGGGTTCAAAATTTTAAAATCAAATTAAAATTTGTCTTTTTGAGGTTTTGCTGAATAGGCATTTTTTTTGTTTTGATTGACTGAGATTTCCAAGAGGTTTCTATCAATTTATTCAAGAGATTAGGTATAGTCAAAAGATGCGAAAAATGGAAAAAGTAGGAAAATAGCGATGCCAGATAATAAGTCTCCCTCCCACTTTAAAGGAAAAGATGCCATTGACCATGTTGTCGAAGCGCAGGCTGAAGGATTAATGGCTTCTGCTGAAATTCACGGGGTAGAAATGCCAGGTCATTTATCCGCGGGAACAGATGCCGCACGAGAAATGGCGCTAGGGCTTTTACTCCTTGGAATTGTGCTATTTAAAAGCGGATTGTATCTGGGCACAACATGGAAATTACTGCTCATTTTTGCTCTATCCTGGGCGATCTGGAAAGCAGGGCGTAGCGCTTGGCTTGGTTGGTCAAGGCTTGAGCGGTTACACCGGGTGCTTAAGCAAGAGAAATGGGAAATTGAACACAATCGAGCACAAGAGAAAGAAGAGCTTAAAGATTTATACGCCGCGAAAGGATTTGATGGTCAGCTATTAGAGGATGCTGTGGATGTCTTGATGGCCGATGGAGATCGTCTCCTACGTGTGATGGTTGAAGAGGAATTGGGTCTATCCCTAGAAAAAACAGAACATCCTTTGATGCAGGGCGTTGGTGCTCTGGTGGGAGCTCTTCTTGGCGCTACGATTTGTTTGCTGACTGAATGGTTAGTCCCCTATTATGGCCTGATAGTTGGAAGCTTTGTTGTTGGTGGTGTGGCTTCAGCTTACGCGGCTTATCAAATTGGCAATCGTTATATCCCCGCTATCGTATGGAATTTAGGCCTTTTCTGCTTAAGCGCTGGTTTTCTCTACTTTTTAATCCCCTATGTTTTAGGTTGATCGATACATGCATCCTTCTATTCCCGCAGAATCTGCACATTTAAAACGTCCTGTTGTGTTTGATGACTTTTTTGATTTTGATGAACAGGAATCCGCCAGCCCTTTTCTGACTCCAGAATCAAGATCTTGGGCAATTAATCTCACATTAAAAGCCTCCATTTGTGCTGCATTTTTGTTGGCCGCTGCTTTTATTTGTTCCTTTTATGCGCATTTACAGCCTATTTCCCATATTTTGCTTGTATCCGTGTATTTTTTAGCGGGTATTCCAGCCTTAATTGAGTCTTTGGAAGATTTGGTTGATCTGGATATTAATATTGATATCTTAATGACACTGGCGGCTTTCTCCTCTATTTTAATCGGAAGTGGGATGGAAGGGGGCTTGCTTTTGGTTTTGTTTGCTTTGTCGGGATCTATGGAAGATGCGGTGACAACGAAAGCCAAAGGGGCCATGAGTAGTTTATATAAGCTTTCTCCTACACTGGCTTGTGTGGTGACACCAAAAGGAACTTTAATTGAAAGATCTGTCAAAGAAATTCTGGTCGGAACACGCATTCTCGTTAAAGCGGGCCAAATTGTTCCGCTAGATGGCAAGGTCATTGATGGGATTTCATCTGTCAATTTAGTGCATTTAACGGGTGAGAATTTTCCTATTACAAAAAAAGTGGGGGATTCGGTGCCGGCTGGAGCGCGTAATCTGGATGGGTTTTTGACTTTGGAAGTGACTCATACAAGCAACGATTCGACCTTGTCTAAAATCATTCAATTAGTGACCCAAGCGCAAGAAGCTCGACCGAGATTGCAGCGCTGGTTTGATGCGGTCAGTCGTCGCTATGCCATTACTATTATCTTAGTCTCCTTTCTTTTTGCCATCAGTTTGCCCTGGCTGTTAAATCTACCCTTTTTGGGAATGGAAGGCTCCATTTATCGGGCGCTGGCCTTTTTAATCGCGGCTTCACCTTGTGCTCTGATTATTGCCATTCCCATCGCTTATTTAAGTGCAATAAGTGCTTGTGCGCGTCGGGGAATTTTGCTTAAGGGAGGCCTTTCGTTAGATGCTTTAGCTTCATGTGCGGCGATTGCTTTTGACAAAACGGGCACATTGACGACAGGGGATTTAACATTTGAAGCAATGGAGCCCGTCGGGCAGACTACCCATGCTTTTGAAGAGGCCCTTAATGTGGCCTATACCTTGGAAATGAATGCCGTCCACCCAATAGCTAAAGCCATTTTAAAACATGGTCATCAAACGAAGGCTTCTCCCTTGCCAATCAGTGCCTTCAAAAGCGTTCCTGGATATGGATTGGAAGCTTATATTTCAAGCTCTAACGGGGAAATGAAAACTTATTTAGGACGTGCTGAATACATGCTACCTCATTTGCCTGCAGATAAAGTGCAGATGCTCCAAGCCAAAATTGCAGAGCATCAACAAAAAGGAGAGCTTATTGCGGTTCTATTGATCGGGCAAGATGTTTTTCTTTTACGTTTTCGGGACACCCCACGCGATTTGATCAAGGAAACATTGCAAAAGATTAAAGAAGAATGGCATTTGCTTTTAGTGATGTTGACGGGGGATCACCAAGCTAGTGCAAAGCGTGTGGCAGATGATTTAGGTATTTCGGAATATCATGCTGACCTGACGCCCGAAGATAAACTTAGGCACGTCTCTCAATTAGCTCAGTCAAAAGGGCTTGCCATGATTGGAGATGGGGTTAATGATGCTCCTGCGTTAGCGCGTGCAACTGTCGGAATTTGTATGGGGAAAGTGGGAAGTACAAGTGCAATCGATGCCTCGGATATTGTCTTGTTGCAGGATAACATCGAACAGCTGAACTGGTTGATTGGGAAAGCTCATCAAACTCAAAAAATTGTGCGACAAAATTTAACGCTTGCAGGATTAGCCATTGTACTGGCCAGTTTGCCTGCCCTATTAGGATTTATTCCCCTTTGGCTAGCCGTAATTTTGCATGAAGGCGGCACTGTACTTGTTGGGCTTAATGGATTACGTCTTATGCGAGATTGAAATAAAATGGGTTGACATTTTGTCATGCTTAATTTACGTTTCCCATACAAAAAACTTTTTGGAGGTTGTACTATGTTTGAGCAGTACACAACATTAGATTGTATAGGAGATGTGGTAAGTATTCTTCCTGTTTCTCAGCAGCTCGTTGGAGGAGTTGGAGTTCCTTTAAACTGTGCAAAATTGTTTTGGCATACTTCGATTTTAATTCGTAAGCACAGTCTACTGTGGATGCAGTCGATTGGTGTTGATGCAGAAAGAATGGCAAAAATTCAGTTGAAGAAAAAAATGTTGAATAAGCAAGCTGTTTCAGCGTTAAATTCTGATTTAGAAAGAATCATCGTGAATATTTTTCGCATTATTCCAATCGTTGGGACATTGACTTCAGCCATGCGCTTAGGTTTTAATACTTTTGTTTTCTTAGTAGATGCAAGAGATTAAGATTCTTGTGAGGATCTAAAAAAAACTTTGATCCTTCCTTCCTTCATAAATTCCTTCGTCTCTATCTCTGCCATTTAATTTTTAAATATGTGAGATTGATCAAATTACCATGAATAACTATGATCCAAATTAGGATTAATCGTTAAAAAGACTCTCTTTGCTCCAGGAGCTCGCATGGAAAATACAAAGCCTCTTACATTATCTCATGAGCAACTTGCCATCGCTGTGCAAAATGAAAGCCAGAAATTTCAGGGGTATTATCAGTGGCTTGAACGCGCCATGTCCCCTGCTTTTTTTGAAGATATCAGCGAAGAAAATATTATGCTGATCACCCACAGTTTAATGGGGTTCCACGTCCAGGAGTTTTTTTCTACCATCCACTTAAAGCACGCCGCTATTGTGATGTGCTTAGACAGTGCAGATGCTGATTTACGTATTTTGAAAGATTATGCTCTGTACGGAATCAAAAATTATCAAACGTACGTTTCCAAAATTGCATTGCCATTTCCAGGTGTAACCGCTAATTTACGCATCGCCTCGCTTTATTTTACTGAAGCCATTGAGCCAGCGGCTCCAGCTTATCCCCCTAAAGAAAAAGAGGAATTACGCGCGCTTGTGAAAGAGCGTAATCCGCAAGTTTCGGATGAAGAATTTGAGCGCCTTTTATCAGGGATCAATAATCGTTTTCTACGCGCTCTTCCTGTTGATCGTTTGATTCTGGCACTAGACATGTTTTTCAGAGCCAAAACACGCGACAATTGCCAATATGAAGTTCGCTACAATGAAGATTGGCAAGAAAAAGGGTCGGCTTCGATGCAAATCGTTTTGGCATGGCGTAATACTCCAAAATACAATTTCTTATATCGTTTAGCGCGTACCATTCAGCGGCATGGACTTGTCATGAAAAGGGTCAATGCATGCTATATCGATCCCTACAGTAAAAATAGCATTTTGCTCATGGTGCTAAGCCTGCATGGAAGTAACGGAGAGGCTGCTTGGGATGTGGCCGATATCCCTAACTTTTTACGTGAATTTGTGACAGTGAAATACTTCGCGAGTTTTGATGCAATCGACCAGCAATTAATTAGTAGAGGCGTCATCACGGGGGCGATGGGGAATTTTCTTAGAGCCGCCGTCAGCTTTATTCACCAGGGATTGATGAATATCGATGCACACTTGTATACACCTGAAAAAATAGAAGAGGATTTGTGTCGACATCCCGAACTCACGGCACAGATTTGTGAGGCATTTAAATCGAAATTCGATCCAGATACTTGCAATGTAGAAGCGTATTTGAAAATTCGGAAGAAGTTCTTGGAAGATGTCGCGAATTTGGATACGGGACATGAAGAGAATGACTTGCGTCGTAAAAATGTTTTAAGGCAGGGAATGAATTTGGTGCATTATTGCTATAAAACTAATTTCTATCGCGTCAACTATACCGCTTTAAGTTTTCGATTGGATCCCCATTATCTGGATGATATTCCTTTTGATAGACAAAAGAAATTTCCAGAGCTTCCTTTCGCCATTATTTTCATCAAAGGGATGCATTTTTTTGGTTATCATATTCGCTTTAAAGATTTATCGCGCGGTGGATTAAGAACGGTTTTCCCTTCTCAGACAGAACACATGGTAAGTGAAAGAAATAAGGTCTTCGCAGAATGCTACAACTTAGCCTATACTCAACATAAAAAGAATAAAGATATTCCAGAAGGGGGAGCGAAAGGGGTTCTATTTATCAAGCCATTCGATCGTTTAGATTCGGAAACGTTGATCTTGAAAAAAGAATTAGAGGCTTCCTTAACGGATCCGTTGGGGATTGAAGAGAACCTCGAAATGTTTAGAAAAGAGCAATCAGAGGAATTTCTTTATCAGGCTCAGAGATCCTATATTGAAAGTCTGCTAACGATTGTCAATTGTAATCCCGATGGCACATTGCGAGCCAAGTATATTGTTGATTATTGGAAAAGGCCTGAATATATTTATTTAGGGCCGGACGAAAATATGCACGATTCCATGATTCAATGGATTGCCGCTTTTAGCAAGAAATATGGGTATAAACCGGGCGGTGCATTTATCTCAGGTAAGCCTATCGTAGGGATTAACCACAAAGAGTATGGTGTGACATCTTTAGGTGTGAACGTCTACATGGAAGCTTTGCTTCGCTTTGTTGGGATTGATCCCACGAAGGATAAATTTACAGTGAAAATGTCTGGTGGGCCTGATGGCGATGTGGCGGGTAATCAGATTTGCAATTTACATCGTTATTTTCCAAATACAGCTAAGTTGTTAGCCTTAACCGATATTTCTGGGACCATTCATGATCCCTATGGATTGGATCTGTCCATTTTAGTCGAGCTTTTTAAAGAACGAAAGTCCATTCGTTACTACCCACCAGAAAAATTGAATGATGGGGGCTTTTTAGTCGATAAGGAGTCAAAACGAAGTCAAACAGCTTTTACTCAGCAGGTGCTTTGTTGGAAAAAGCAAGATGGTAAGTTGGTGGAAGACTGGATTTCTGGAAGTGATATGAATCATTTGTTAAGACATAACGTGCATCAGACCAAAACAGACGTTTTTATTCCGTCAGGAGGAAGGCCGCGTACGTTAAATCAATCGAATATCGATGATTTCTTGGATGATACAGGGATTCCGACTTCTCGTTTGATTATTGAAGGAGCGAATCTGTATTTAACACCTCAAGCTCGTCGTTTTTTAGAAGAGAATGGGGTTCTGATAGTCAAAGATAGTTCCGCCAATAAAACAGGTGTGATTTGCTCTTCTTTTGAAATTTTATGTGGTTTGGCTCTCAGTGATGAGGAGTTTATCGCCAACAAAGATCAACTTGTCATGGAGATTTTAGACCGTTTAAAAAAATGTGCATCTAACGAGGCGCAGCTGCTTTTGCGTACATTGGCGGAGCAAGGGGGGTATTTAACGGATATATCTGAGCTAATCTCTAAACGGATCAATCAGTTTACCTATCAATTGTTGGATTTTCTCGATGAAATGGAACTTTCGAAAGATCCACATGATCCCTTAATTCGTCGGTTTTTACGTTATTGCTTGCCAACTCTGCGAGAAAAATTTCAGGAAGACTTGTTGCGTGAAATTCCAGAACACCACAAAAAAGCGATCGTTGCCTGTTCCATTGCATCGGATTTAGTGTATTCGCGCGGCGTATCTTGGTTACCTACGATTGTTGATAACCTTCCTCTTTTGCTCGAGCAAAAGGAGGAACATCTCTATCCTCCGAGAGGAAAAGCCTTGCAAAACAAGGAAATCAGCACTTAAGTGCCTAGACTGCTAAATCTGACTTGACCTGTTTTTGCTTTCTTTGTATACTTGGGTATAGAAAACAAGGAGAGCTTTTGTGAAAGTGCCAGTCGCTTCTAAGAAAAGTCATAAGTCTAGTCGAGAAAAGCAAGTTTTGCTGGGATTGGTCGAGTTTTACCTCAATACAGGGAAACCCGTCGGTTCGCATACTTTGCAAGGAGCTGGATTTGATAATATTAGCTCCGCGACTATTCGCAATTACTTTGCAAATCTCGAGCAAGAGGGATATCTTTCTCAGCAGCATGCTTCTAGTGGAAGAATTCCAACGAATAAAGCTTTTAGACTTTATACCGAGGAATATATCGATGCAGCAGTTATTGCGCCCGAAGATGAAAAAGTTTTACAGGCTTTACGGCAAGTTGAGACGCGCGAGATAGCCTCTTATTTGCAGTACGCCGCAGAAACGTTATCTCAATTAAGCAATCAAGCCGTTTTTTTATCGGCTCCTCGTTTTGATCAAGATTACTTAGTGGAATTAAAGCTCGTTTCAATCGATCATTCCCGCTGTTTATGCGTCCTCGTGACAGGATTTGGAATCATTCAAACAGAAATCCTTTACGTGAACAAGAAATTAAATGCTTTTACTGTTAAAAGGCTTGAGCTTTACTTTCATTGGCGTTTGACAGGACTTGATAAGCCCACTTCCTTGACAAAAGAAGAAGAGCTCTTAGGGCAAAAAATGTATAATGAGTTGATGGTTCGCTATATCGTCGGCTACTCCAATTTTACAGATGAAGAAGTCTACCGTACAGGATTTTCTAAACTAGCGACCTATGCAGACTACCAGACACCCACATCCCTTGCAGTAAATTTGGCGTTATTCGAAGATGCTCAAAGCATGCGATTGCTCTTGCGCGATTGCATGAAGCATAATCGCTTAAAAGTTTGGATAGGAGAGGATTTACTTCCGTTTTCTACCGAGACTCCCACATGCAGTGTGCTTGCGATTCCCTATCGCATTAATCAACATAATGTAGGTGCTATCGGGATTTTAGGTCCCGTGCAAATGCCCTATCGAAGATTATTTGGAATTTTAAAAGTTTTTTCAGAATATATTAGCGAAACGCTGACCAGACATGTTTTTAAATTTAAACTCAGTTTTCGTCAGCCTCACCGAGCCACGTCAGAAAAAGAACTTCCGCTTTTTAACCACTCTAGCTTTTTGTTAGAAGATAAGCGGTAAGACTGGCGAGGGTGCAGTAATAGCTTAAGAAAAGAGGTTTACCATGGCAAAAGCCGACAATAAAAATCATGAAAAGGATGAACGCGAAATGGATAATGGGAATGCGGAATGTGCGTGCTCGCATGAGTGTCATGCAGACCAAGGCGAAGCAAATGCTTCTCCGCAAAAAGAAGAGGCAGAGCCAAAGGTTATTTCAATTGATGAAAAAGAAATTGAAGCTCTTCGCCGAGATGCCGCAGACAATAAAGATAAATATTTGCGCATACTTGCGGAATCGGACAATCAAAGAAAAAGACTGCAAAAAGAACGGCAAGAACTCATTCAGTATGCTATTCAGAATGTAATCGCAGATTTTTTAAATCCGATTGATCACATGGAGAATGCTTTAAAATTTAAAGATCAGATGTCCCCCGAAGTCAAAGGGTGGGCTCTTGGATTTGAAATGATTTTGAATCAATTTAAAGATGTGTTAGCCAACAATGGAGTCATCCCGATGACTTCCGTCGGCACGCCATTTGACCCACATTTCCATGAAGCGATTGAAATGGTAGAAACAAACGAGTTCGCTCCAGGAACTGTCGTAGAAGAAAATTTGAAAGGTTACAAAATGGGAGATAAAGTCATTCGACCTGCCCGTGTTAAAGTCGCAAAAGCAGTCAATGGCCAAACTTCCGAACAAACCGAATAAAAAGAGCAAGAGATAAAAGGAGATCATATGAATAAAAAGAAAGGAAAAATTATTGGGATTGACCTTGGAACAACCAACTCCTGCGTTGCTGTGATGGAAGGCGGAGTTCCAAAGGTGATTGCTTCGGCGGAAGGAAGCCGCACAACACCCTCAGTCGTTGCTTTTAAAGGAAACGAAAGATTGGTGGGCATCCCTGCAAAACGTCAAGCAGTGACAAATCCAGAAAACACCATTTTCTCATCCAAACGTTTTATTGGACATAAATACAGCGAAGTCGTCAACGAAATCAAAACAGTGCCCTACAAAGTGACCGAAAATGCAAAAGGGGATGCTGTTTTTGAAGTTCAAGGCAAAATTGTAACGCCAGAAGAAATTGCGGCTCAAATTTTGATCAAAATGAAAGAGACCGCAGAGGCTTATCTCGGTGAAAAAGTAACAGAAGCTGTGATTACAGTGCCTGCCTACTTTAATGATTCTCAGCGGCAGTCCACAAAAGATGCGGGACGTATTGCAGGCTTAGATGTTAAGCGTATTATCCCAGAACCAACAGCAGCCGCGCTCGCTTATGGTTTAGATAAAGAGAAAACCGAGAAAAAAATTGCGGTATTCGACCTTGGCGGTGGTACCTTCGATATTTCGATTCTTGAGATTGGGGAAGGTGTTTTTGAAGTTTTAGCGACAAACGGAGACACGCACCTTGGTGGTGATGACTTTGACCATGCGATTTTGAATTGGATGCTTGAAACATTCAAACAAGAAACAGGTATTGATCTACACAATGACAAAATGGCGTTGCAACGCTTGCGTGATGCAGCAGAGAAAGCGAAGATTGAATTATCTGGAACACAGTCCACAGAGATCAATCAGCCATTTATCACGATGGATGCCACAGGCCCTAAACACTTGTCACTGAATTTGACCCGTGCAAAGTTGGAAAGTCTAACAGCAGAACTTATTGACCGTACACGTGAGCCTTGCATCAAAGCGTTAAAGGATTCCGGTCTTTCAAAGGACGATATCGGAGAAGTTATCCTCGTTGGCGGGATGACTCGTATGCCTGCCGTGCAAGAAGTGGTCAAATCCATTTTCGGTAAAGAAGGACACAAAGGGGTAAATCCAGATGAGGTTGTGGCTGTCGGTGCTGCGATTCAGGGTGGAGTTCTAGCGGGTGATGTGAAGGATGTTCTTCTATTGGACGTGACACCTTTGACGCTTGGAATTGAAACGATGGGTGGCGTTATGACACCACTAGTTGAAAGAAACACCACAATTCCAACACAAAAGAAACAAGTCTTCTCAACAGCCGCAGACAATCAGCCTGCAGTGACCATTCGAGTTCTCCAAGGGGAGCGTAAAATGGCGAACGACAACAAAGAAATCGGCAGATTTGATTTGGCTGACATCCCTCCTGCTCCACGTGGAGTTCCTCAAATCGAAGTCGCATTCGACATCGATGCGGATGGAATCTTGCATGTATCAGCGAAGGATAATTCTTCAGGGAAAGAACAAAAAATCCGTATTGAAGCGCAGTCAGGATTGCGTGAAGAAGATATTCAGAACATGTTAAAAGATGCGGAATTACATTCGGAAGAAGATAAAAAGCGTAAAGAGGAAGTGGAAATCCGCAATGAAGCAGATTCTCAAGCTTTCCGTGCTTCTAAGGCTCTTGATGAATACAAAGACAAGCTTCCAGCAGAGATTGTAAGCGAAGTCCAAGGTAAAATTGATGCTGTAAAGAAAGCTCTTGAAGGCACTGATTCAGCTCGTATCAAATCAGCTAAAGAAGATCTTGAAAAGAGTATGCAACACATCGGGGAAGCGATGGCAAAAGCTGGTGCAGCTGGAGGTGCTCATGCATCCGCAGCAGCTCATGAAGGCCAAGCTCATCAGCAATCTTCTTCTTTTGAAGGTGGACAGTCACATGGCGGCCATCACCACGAGCATTCAAAAGATGATGATCAAATAGAGGAAGCCGAAGTTGAAATTATCGATGATAAAGATAAATAACTCGCGCAAGACACAGTGATTGTCTTATCGAAGACCTTCCTATCGTTAGCTAAGCTTACGAAGGAAGGTCTTTTTGCTGCATACTTTTCCAACCCATTCCACTAAAATTTGAGATTCTTGCTTATCAAATATTTTGGTACAGCGAGTGCTTAGATCCAAACATTTTTGGCTATTAGATGTTCGGTCTCGGTTTCCTTTATTTGATAGGGAATAAAGAGCCTTGGAATGATATTTTTCCATGGAAGAAGTGCAATTCCTTAAATAAGAGTAGATCCCCAGAAAAGAATCGTTCAATTGTATTTTGCTTGCCTCTGCTGCTAGAGAAAGCTTAAAAGAATCTAAGTAAAGAATTTCACATAGTAGAGAGCAAAAAGATGAGCTTTTAATATTTCGATGCAGGAACAGGTTGAAAATTTTGTTTACAACGCATAGTTTGAAAATAAGATTTTAACATATGTAAAAGGAGCTCCTATGAATCTGAATGCGATTTATTCTTTCTTGGCCTTTATGCTGATGCTCTCAGCAATTGGTTGTGCGTTAACGCCTGATGAAGCTATTCAACGTTTGATGGAAGGCAATCAGCGCTATGTAAAGGACCAACTTTTACATCCCGACAGAAATTTAATTAGACGAGAAGCTATTGGTTCTAGACAAGAACCCTTTGCAGTCATTTTAGGGTGTGCAGATTCTCGCGTTTCACCTGAAATCATTTTTGACCAAGGAATTGGGGATCTTTTTATTGTGAGAGTGGCAGGAAATGTTGCGGGCCCTGTTGAAGTCGATAGTATCGATTTTTCTGCGGAGTATCTACATTCCTCAGTCATTCTAGTTTTGGGACATGAAAGTTGCGGAGCTGTAAATGCTGTTTTAAATAAGCAAACCCAAGATATCGAAGCTGTTGCTGCACTGATCGAGCCGGCTATTCAATCTGTTCGGGGTAAAGAAGGAGATTTACTTGCTAATGCAGTGAAAGCAAATGTTAGAGCGATTGTTGCACAATTAAAAGAAACATCTGTAGTTAAAAGGCTTATGAAAGAGAATAAAATCAAGGTCATTGGGGGATATTACGAGCTAGTGAGTGGGAAAGTGGTTTTACTAGATTAATTAACTGAGAAAGCCCCTTCTCGTCAGGGTGAGAGGGGGCTGATTTTAAAGTTAAGCTTGGCTATCGTTAGACGCTGAAGAATTAAAATGATGATTGTTTTCAGAATGTTCTTCTGCATGCTCATCTTCTTGTTCTTCTTCTACAGCTTCTGGGAGAGATTCAGGCTCACAACTTTCAGTGGTTTCTTCATGATTAACCTCTTCAGGTTCATGAGAAGCTTCTTCAGGGATTTTTTCTTCTTCCGGAGTTTCTTCTTCTGGCGTTTCTATTTCGATTTCTTCTTCGTAAAGCCCCAATTCTTCGACCATACCTTCTTCCAGAGGAGGGAAAGCGATTTCCAGTTGCTCCAAATCCCGAAAGGGATCTTTATCAAATTCGTTCTCCTCTTCTCGAAAGGCTTGTGAATCTGAATCTTGAGAGGTCAAAGGTAGCTCTAGAGGAATTTTTTCCTCTCCTTCAGAACTTTCACCTTCTTGCTCTTCTTTAAGATCTTTCTTAGGTGTAAAGAAAACATTTTTAAACAATTCATTTTCTTTATAAAGGGCAATTGTCTCTGAGATAAGTGTTGGAGGGGGAGCCAACAAGGATGAAAAGAGAGATGTTGTAGGAGATCCTGCAGGTTGTACAGGAAGGCCTTCTATTTCTTCACCTAAATCTAAAGGCGCAATGAGATCAATTTTCTTTTCTTCTTTTTTGATCTCGCCTTCGGCACCTTCTTCTTTTTCATCGAAAGTTTGTTCTTCTTTTCCTTCTTCCCTTCCTCGCTTACGTCTATAATGACGTCTACGATCCCGTTTTTTATCTAAACGTGTTTCGCCTTTAGCGGCGACAGAAGGTTCTTCTGTTTTTGATTCGGCGCTTTCATCAGAAGTTGATTCGATCATTTTTTCAGCAGCAGGCTCTTTATAAGACTTAGGAGCTTGTTCCTTGCCTCCGCCAATTTTAATTGAACGATCCAATCCGACACTTTTCAAGACCATGCGAGTCTCTCTAACTTCAAGAATTTCGTAATCAGTGACAGGGACTAAAAAAGCCTTAGGTCGCTCAAGAGACCGAAAGAAAAATGAGTTTCCAAAAGATACGACTTCTACTGCATCAACAAAATATTCTTCCTGCCCAACACTTTTACTGCTGCGGACGACTATTTTGCACCCTTCTCGAGGGGTAATAACAGTTTCTATAATAGGTTCTCGTGTAAAATCCACGTATGCATTCCATCCATTTTAAGGTTTGTATGATTCAGAATAACGAGAGAATGATCAATGAGTAAACGAACACTCAGCATTCTGAATATTATTTTTTTAATGTTCTAGAGCTTTATATTTGCACCAACATTCATTTATCGTTGTGCAGCTAAATGCTCTCGAGATGCCATGTAAACTACAAGATCGACAATTCGGGATGCATATCCCATCTCATTGTCATACCATGCAATAATTTTATAAAAAGAGTCGTTCAAGGCAATACCAGCATCTTTATCAAAAATAGCTGAATAAGAGCTGCTGATGAAATCGCTTGAAACAACTTGTTCGTCGCAGTAAGCAAGAATTCCTTTCATTTCATTTTCAGAGGCCAATTTCATGGCTTTGCAAATGTCTTCATAAGAAGTAGGTTTACTTAAGCGAACGGTTAAATCTACTACAGAAACATCGGCTGTGGGGACTCTTAAAGCCATCCCCGTTAATTTCCCTTTAATTTCAGGGAGACATAAAGCAACAGCTTTAGCGGCTCCTGTAGAGGCTGGGATGATATTCTGACTTGCTCCGCGTCCTCCGCGCCAATCTTTTTTAGAAGGTCCGTCCACGGTTGGTTGACTAGAAGTCACTGAGTGGACAGTGGTCATTAAACCTTCTTCAATACCGAAATTATCTAATAAAACCTTTGTAATCGGGGCCAAACAGTTAGTTGTACAAGAGGCGTTTGAGATAATTCGATGAAGTTCTGGGTTATAGTTTTGATGGTTTACGCCCATCACAAAAGTGGGAATATCTCCTTTTGCGGGTGCTGAAATGATGACTCGAGAAGCCCCAGCTGTCAAATGTTTTTGCGCAAGCTCTGGAGTCGTGAAGAGACCAGTACATTCAAGCACATAATCAATTTTTAAATCTTTCCATGGCAGTTTTTCAGGGTCTTTTTCTGAAAGTACAATTGTTTTTTTCCCGTTAGCAACGATATGATTTCCTTCCGCATAAATATCTCCATCAAATCTGCCATGCGTAGAGTCAAATTTTAAAAGATAAGCAAGATTATCAGCGGGAACAACATCATTTATTGCGACAATGTTGATGTCGTTAAGTTTCGAGGCAATTCTGAATGCTAGTCTTCCAATTCGTCCAAATCCATTAATCGCAATATTTACAGACATGACTTTCCTCCGGTTTCAAAAATTAATACTTTCGATTTGTCCTAGCTTGGATGAGAGAAAAACACTGAGTCAAATAGAAAGTTTTGCGTTAACTCGAACTGATGATAACTCAAGCTTTAAAGAGCCATTACCTATGTAAAATAATAAAGCACCAAGGTGCATAATGTAAAGGGAAAGATCACCCCACTTTCCCTCACTCTTGCAGATTTTTATACGGTTAGTTGGTAAAAAAAGAAACAATCTTCTAGCATTGCTATTTTCTTTATATTCAAGGCTATTTATTAGCTTTTATTAGGCAAACCTATCATCAATAAAGGTTTTTATGTCATCTCCTATTTCGTTTGATACCGTTGGACAAAAATATTTGGATTTCGTCGTAACAAAGGTCATTCCCATCAAAGAAATTAATTGCGATTTGGTGGAGTTAGTTCACACACCAACAGGCGCAGAAGTTTTGCATTTAGCGAACGATGACCCTGAAAATATGTTTTGCTTATCTTTTCGAACAATTCCCAAGACTTCTAATGGGGTTGCGCACATTTTAGAGCATCTCGTGCTTTGTGGATCCAAGAAATTTCCGCTAAAAGACCCCTTTTTTAGCATGACACACCGCAGTTTAAATACATTTATGAATGCTTTTACGGGCGCTGATTTCACCTGTTATCCCGCTGCAAGTCAATTGCCTAAAGATTTTTATAATTTATTAGATGTTTATTTGGACGCCGTTTTTAAACCCAACTTGGCCTATCTTAGCTTTTTACAAGAAGGGCATCGACTGGACTTTACAGATCCATCAAATCTCGATTCCCCGTTAGAATTTAAAGGTGTGGTATTCAACGAAATGAAGGGGGCTCTATCTTCGGCAACAGCCCGTTTATCCGAGGCCATGTCGAGTGTGCTTTTTCCCACTCTGACCTATGGAATTAATTCAGGCGGAGATCCAAAAGAGATCCCTCAATTGACACATGAAGATCTTCGTCATTTTCATGAAGAGTTCTATCACCCTAGTCGTTGCTTATTCTTTTTTTATGGAAACATGCCTTTAGCTGGTCATTTAGATTTTATTACAAAAAATGCGTTGGTAAATAGTCGTAAAAAAGATCCTCTGTCCCTTTTGCCAAGGGAGAAACGATTTACGGCACCAAAAAAAGTGGAGATGAGCTATCCCATCGGTCAAGATGAGTCTGAAGAGAAAAAAACAATATTTGGTCTAGGGTGGCTAACAACACATATTCTAGAGCAGAAAGAATTGTTGGCCTTAACCATCTTAGATATTATTTTGATGGATACAGATGCCGCCTTGCTTAAATTGCCACTTTTAAAATCAGGTTTATGTACACAAGTGACATCCTCCTTGGATGGAGAAATTAGCGAAGTTCCTTATATTTTGGTATTCAAGGGATGTGAAAAAGGAAACGTTGAGCAACTCGAAGAAATCGTTTTAAAAGTTTTGAAAGAAATTAAAGAGGCTGGAATCCCTTGGAATTTGATTGAAAGTGCGATCCATCAGCTTGAATTTCATCGAACAGAGATAACCGGAAATCATGCCCCTTATGGCCTATCTCTTTATTTTAGAAGTGCTTTGATGAAGCAGCACGGAGCATCAGCAGAAGATGGATTATTGATTCACTCATTATTTAATACGCTTCGCGAAGAATTGGAAAAAAATCCAAATCTATTACTAGATGTCATGGAAAAACATTTGATTGGCAATCAGCATCGGGCAACAGTGATCATGACGCCAGATAAAGGTTTGGCGGCGGCTGAATTAGAAAATGAAAAGGCTGTTTTAAAGCAGATTCAAGAAAAATTAACTCCTGAAGAAAAACAAACAATTGCCAAACAAGCCAAAGATCTAGCAGCTTATCAAGAGAAAGAAGAAGATGTGGATATTCTCCCATCCGTTTCTTTATCGGATGTGCCAAAAAAATCGCAGGTATTTCCTTTGACAAAAGAGAAAGTCGGTATATTGGACGTTTTTTCACATCCCTGCTTTACCAACCAAATTGTTTATGCAGAACTCGTTTTCCCTCTGCCAAAAATTGCCCAAGAAGATCTCTATCTTCTTCGTTTACTCACTCTTTTGATGCCTCAAATGGGATGTGGAGGGCGGTCTTATGTGGAAAACCTTGAGTATATTCAAGCCCATACAGGTGGAATTGACACGATTCTCAATTTTACCCATAAAGTTGATCATGCAGAAGCTTTTACACCAAGTTTTCTGATTCGAGGAAAGTCGCTTTCACGTAAAACAGATAAACTATTTCCTCTCTTAAAAGAGATGGTGACTTCTATTGATTTAACAGACAAAGAGCGAATTAAAGAATTGTTAGCCAAGCATTACACTGGCTTGGAAATGAGCATCAATCAGAATGCTTTAAAGTATGCCATTAATCTTTCTGCAAGCGGTTTGGATATTGGTTCAAGCATTGCTAACTCACTCTACGGCTTGGAATATTTCTGGAAAATCAAAGAATTGGCTTCTAATTTTGATACAAAGGTCGATTGGCTTATTGAAAAACTGCAAACCTTGCAAAATCAAATCACAGGTTTGAAAGGGGCTCATCTTATTTTAGCATCTGATCAAGAAAAGTATGCAGATTTAAAAGCAAAGGGATTTTATGGGTTAGATCAACTTCCTGAGAAGTCTTTTACGTCTTGGGATCACTCATCTTATCAGTTAATTAAAGCTGGTTCACAAGGGCGCACGATTTCATCGCCGGTTGCTTTCACGAGTATGATGTTTAAGACATTGAATTACACGCATCCTGATATGCCCGCTTTAGCAGTTGTGGCACCGCTTTTTGACAATTTGATTTTGCATCCCAAATTGCGTGAGCAAGGGGGGGCGTACGGAGGAGGAGCTTCCTGTAATTCCTTAACAGGCAAATTTTATTTCTTTGCTTACCGCGATCCTAATATTGCAAGCTCTCTCAATGCCTTTGATGAAGCCGTACAAAGTATCTTGAGTGGAGATTTTGAAGATTCCGATTTGGAAGAAGCGAAGTTTGAAATTGTGCAGGGCATGGATTCTCCCGTTGCTCCTGGAAGTCGAGCCAGTGTTTCTTATGATTGGATGATTCAAGGAAAAACTCCCGAGATTAGACAATCTTTTAGAGATCGCTTACTGGCTTTGACCAAAGAAGATGTGCAGAATGCTGTGCAAACGCATATTCTTCCTAAAATGTCTACAGCTACTACAGTCGTATTTGCTTCAAAAGAGCTGTTTGAGCAAGAAAACCAAGTTCTCGCTAAAAATGGAAGAACTGTTTTACCGGTTGAATCTGTGTAATGAATGGGGGCAATCACAGGTCAAATCCTGTCATTGCCCTAAATTTTTTGGGAAAAGCGAATTTTATTTGACGATTAATAGGCAAAAAAAGTACCTTATTGTTTCTTCATCTGCTCGGATGGTGAAATGGTAGACACTAGGGACTTAAAATCCCTTGGGAGCAATCCCGTGCTGGTTCGAGTCCAGTTCCGAGCAATCTTATAACTCAATGAGTTATGCAAATGCTGCATAACCTCCTAACGATTAGTGCAAAACGCTGTGGCTCTACAGGGCCACTGCGAAAATCAATAGGAGGATTTAGCATGGCATATATTGAAGAAAGAATATTACCAGCCGAAGCTGGTAAAAAACCGAAAAAAGTCTATCGGGCCCGCATCCGTATCAAAGGAAAGCCTGAAGTTTCCGACACCTTCAATTCGAAATCTAAGGCGATTGCCTGGGCTAAGAAAATGGAGGACAACATTCGGGAAGGTCGCCTACTTCCAAGAAAGGAAGATTTAGAGCGGACTTTTGGTAATCTGATCGAACGCTACATCGAAAATGAACTTCCTAAAAAGCCTAAAAGCCTTGCCAAGCAAAAGATGCAGCTTTTGTGGTGGAAGTCTCATTTAGGTTCTTATTTTCTCAATCACATCACTCCAGCTTTGATTATCGAAGTGCGAGACAAGCTGTTTCATGGACTTTCCCGTAGAGGTAAGCCTAGAAGCACGTCTACAGCTAATCGTTATTTAGCTGCCTTAACCCATGTCTATACGATCGCCGTGAAGGAATGGGGATGGTGCAGTGAAAACATCGCTCTTAAGATTAGGCGCTCAAAAGAAGGTAAGGCACGCGATAGATTTCTTGAGAAAGAGGAAATTTCTCGTTTGCTTTCCGCTTGCAAGAAAAGTAAAAGCCCTTATCTTTACCCAATAGTTCTCATTGCATTAACAACCTGTGCAAGAAAAGGTGAAATTTTATCGTTGAAATGGAGAGATATCCAATTTGATAGGAGAAAGATGACATTTAGAGATACTAAAAATGGAGAAACGAGATCTGTTGCTTTGAGCGATGTCGTCATCGATTGCTTGCGAAAAGAACAATCTAAGCGAATTGTGACGAGCGAGTATGTTTTTCCCTTTATCATGCGAAGCAATGTTTTTTGGTGATTTCATGACAAACATTCTTTTAGACCCCTGTCGTTGTAACATGCTTGATATAGATGGGAAAATCTATGACTGTGTGTTCAGGCGTTTTCACTAAATTGTATAAGTATGGGAGAGTGAAATTAGAAGCATTTCTAGATGTTGAAGTCATTCACGGCGAAGAAAAGTGAAGGTCGTATACCAAGCAGCGGAGAAGCATTTAGAGAGATTGGCAAGTTTCTTTGCAAAATATCCAGCTCAGTTACTTGGGCAGTCAAATCCAACTGCAAATAGAGTAAGGAAACCAAATGAAGTATCATATCGAAGAGAATCTTTTAACAGAAGAAATGAAGAAGAGGATTTTTCAAGGATTCGCTCGGCAAGCAACCAATGCAATAAGCATCGATGGTCCTAGTGAAGACCTGATCTCTTTTGAAATTTATGATGGTTCCGATTTTGTCGGGACTGTTGTCGTACAGCTTTTTTGGGAACAACTCCACATCAAATTTCTTTTTATAGAAGAAAGATATCGCGGGCAAGGAATAGGTCGGTATTTGATGAATCATGCTCTGGAACATGGGAAAAAGCGAGGATGTCATTTTGCTTTTGTGGAAACGATGAATTTTCAAGCTGTGGAATTTTATCAAAGGTTAGGCTTTGTCACTGAATCTTCACGGGGTGGATATGCAAAAGATACTATCCTCCATTACCTCAAAAAGAGTTTGGCTGGTGCTTCAGTTATCAAAAAAATCACTAGGACGGGTGTTTATGGATTAGCCATAGCAGAGGACAAAGTTCTTTTGATCGAACAAAAGCATGGCCCATTTGCGGGGCGGCTAGATTTTCCTGGTGGGAGGATTGAATTTGGCGAATCCGTTGAGCAAGCGCTGCGTCGGGAATTTGCAGAAGAAGTGGCCATGTCGTTTATGTCATGTATTCTTTTTGATAATTTGACAACGACTACCGACGTTCCAAAAACTTCAGCACATGAATCCTATTGCTTTTATCAAATTGGAATGATTTATCGAATTGAAGGTCTTTTGCCTCTAAACAACGTGGAGCAAGAATTACAGCATATTTGGATTGATCCTAAAATGTTATCTAAAGAGAAATGTTCTTCACTGCTTTGGCAATTTTTGCAGTCTCATACATGGCATATCTACATCAAATAGCATTTTGCAGAGTTCTTCTCTAGCTTATGGATGACCTCTTGGGAATAATGCCTAAGCCTTGCAATTTTGAGCGCTTGTTTGGATAGTTCCCCTTTTTTGAATCTTTCAAATAGGTATAGGACCAATTTATCTGAATATCCATATAGTAAAACATGTTCAAAATGAAGAGGTAGAACACTAATATTTTGCTTTAATAAGAACCACAACATTTCTTCATCTACTTGTCCTAATACACGACCGATATCAAATGAAAGAGCGGGACATTTATGGATAACCTTCCGAATGAATGTGTTTGGGAAAGGAGTTAAATGAGGAAGGTAGGGCTTTGGCTTATCTTTAAAATGCTCCCAATAAAGATCAAAGAATCTGGGTGGCAAAAGGTCATCCTCGGTTCCTTCTTTAAATTTAGCCAGCTGTTCTTCAAAAAAATCAAGCATGCTATGTGTTTCAGGAAAGATGTAATTCCATATCTCATCCTCCAATTCAGGAATCTTGTCGACCAAAATTTCTATCGTTTTCAAGGAAAAGGTTAGTTTAAATGCTTTGGGGAGATGTCTAAATTCTATTTCTGATGCATACATAATAAATAAACGAATGAGCTTTTCGGGATAACCATGACAAAATAACCACGGGAGACATTCTTTTGTATCAACATCCTGATGGATGCAGGCTTGTTGAAGCATCAATTGCATCGTTTTTGGTGAATAACTCTTCGAAAGAGCATTTTCCAAATGTATGGTGGTGACGGGATAGATCAAGGCCATTCTTTGAACAGCTATCTCTGGGTTTTCACCTTGATGATTTATAATATAATCAAGAGGGTTATTTAACGTGTTTTTCTCTTCGTGAATCACAACTTGTTTTACTAGATCGCATAGCTCTTCATCAGGGACAGAGCGACACATCGCTTCAGCGAGATCATTCGCATATAGGTTTAAGATTATTTTAGAAGGTCCAGGTTTTTCAGGTATTTGTTCAATTTGATCTTTAAGTTTGGCGATTTCCCTTTGGTAGGCCATCTCTTTCTTTTTTAACTTTTTAATTTTTCGTTTCAATTGATGCTCATTGAGGTCTTCATAAGAGGTTTGTTTTTGCTTACCTTTTGAAATACTTTTTGAAACTTTATGGAAATATTCAACAATATCAAGATGTCCTTGCATTTCCGCCATTTTTACAGGGGTGACGTTATTTAGCCTCATACGGGAGGCGTCTACTTTGCCGGCGAAGTAACGGTAAGCATTTAAATCGCAAAATCCTTCTTTAATGACTTTTTGACAGGTTTTTAAATCACCCAAATTAGCTGCATTAAAAATTTTTACAAATTGTATTAGAAATTCTCGATCTTGTTTTGTCCGTCCCAGGATATCTATAGGTTTACTTGAGTTTTTTTCTTCAATTGGAAGAGATCTAACAATATAAGAGTCCCCGCTATCAAAAGGGATAATGGTTGCATAAGTCATATTTCGTTTTTTCTCATTGTCGAATTGCTAAATTTCAATCTTCGTCAAATCGGTTTTTTTTGAAAGAATTAAGATGAGTGATTAGATTTGACCTATTAGATCAATAAACATCTGTGCATTTCTAGAGAGCTTCCTATTTTTCGGGGAGATTGCTAAAATTCGATAGGGGATTTTAGGAATTGAGTATTCATAAGGGATCAGTGCTCGTTTGCCTGCAATATAGTCAGGAAGAAAGCCAATTCCCATACCCTGTTCAACCAAGCTTGCAATCACTTCCCAGCTGGATACTTCCATATAAGCATGTATTTCAACTCCGTTATTCTGGAAATGCTGCTTTAATAATGAAACCTCTTTTCGTTCTTCACTGAGGATAAATTTGTTCTTAGCATTTGCTGTGAATTTTTTTGCTGTGTATAAATGATATTCACCCCTGTAAATTTCGCGAGAATGAAATAGCGAAAAATCCTCGTTGTCCAAAACGATTCCAAAATCGACATCTCCTTTTTTAACAAGTTCCACAATGGTACCTGTATGTCCAAATCTTAGAATGGGTTCAATTTTTTCCCATGTTTGAGAAAGTTTACTTAAATAGGCGGGGAGTAACGATAGGGCAAAACTGTGGGTGCAAGCAAAAGAGAGTTTTCCTTTGAACACACTATCTGTCTCATTAAACGCATCTTCGATTTCCGAAAATACCGTGAAAATTTGCTTACACTTGTCTAGGAGTAATAAGCCATCTGCTGTTAGTTGAAAGCGATTTTTTTCGTGCGTGATCAGTTGCTTCCCTAAAGTTTTTTCCAATTTGCTTATGGCTTGGCTGATAGCCGATTGACTGACAAAGTTTTCTTTAGATGCTCTGGAGATACTTTTGGATTGTCCAGCACTAAAAAAGTAGCGAAGAAAGGTAATGTTTGGAATGAACTTCATTTGACCTCATGTATAAGTATTGCTTATACAGGGTATCACATTAATTAATTTTCGCTAAATCTAATCCCTCTATACACTCTTCATTTAATGCACTCAAACAATAGGGATGAGAGATGAGAAAATTTTGGTTAATCCTTCTGATCGTACGCAGTTTTTTATGTCATGCGCAAATTACAACTGTCTACAATATGGAAGAAGTTTTTCAGCATTTTAGCGATGCCGATTCGAAAACATGGGCGATATTTGACGTGGATATGGTTTTGATCCAGCCAAGCAATCCGGCTTTTCAAATGGCAAATATGAAACGTTTTGGGGCGATTTCCAAGACTATTATGAAAAATATACCAGTTGACAAGCAAATGATGTTCTTGAGTTTGATGACAACTAGTTGTCCTTCAGTCTTGATAGATGAACGAACGCCACAATATCTATCGAATATCATAGGAAAGAATATCCCTACAATGGCACTTACGGCCCATTTAACAGGACAATTTGGTGGAATAGAGAATATGGGGAAATGGCGGATAGAAGGATTAAAACAGCTGGGAATTGATTTTTCCAAGGCTTCTCCCTATCCACACACACTGGTTTTTGACAATTTGACAGCCTATCGAGGAAACTATTCGATTTATCAAGACGGAATTCTTTTCGTCAATGGCAATGCAGTTTCTAAAGGTGAGGTTTTCGTGACGTTCCTTGAAAAGGCTGGCAAATATCCTGATAAGGTTATCTTTATTGATGACCGAGAAGATAATCTCAAAAGCCTTGAGAATGCTATCCAACAGCTTGAAAAGCCTATTGAATATCAGGGATTGCATTTTCTTGGAGCTCAAAATTATCCTTCACAAAGGATTTCAGAGGATGAATTTGAATTGCAATGGTTGAAATATGCCTCTGAAGTAAAGGAACTTAAGTAATATGAAAAAGATAACGATTCTATTAATTGCACTCTATCTTTCACAGGCAACAGCTCAAGCTTTGATTGTGGAAGCTCCAAATTTAGCCGCTTTTGAAAAAGTCACACAGAATATTGGCCAAGATAGCCTTGTCTTATTTGATGTTGATGATACCTTAATTGTTTCGAAAGATCACATTTTGCGCCCCGCAGCAAGACATATCTGGTTTCAACTTGCGAAAAAAACATTGGAAAATCCCGCAATAGTACCTCCAGGTAAACATGATGGGGACTATTTTTTCGGTCAAATCTTGTCAGCAATCGAGTACGAAATTGTCGATCCTAAAGTGGTAGACATTATCCATTCTTTACAACAACGTCATATCAAAACCATTGCTTTTACAAGAATGGGTACAGGTCCTTGTGGAGCCATTTCTTCGATGGAGGACTGGCGTATCGCGCACCTTAAAAAATTTTGTCTTGATTTCAGCCAGGCTTTACCCGAATTCCAGAATTTAAAAATTCAGGTTCCGGGAAACCAAGCATCTCTATTTAAACAAGGCATCTTGTGTTCAAACAAACAAGCCAAAGGACCAGTTTTCATTGCATTCTTAAATAGCATCGGCTGGAAGCCATCCAAAGTCATTTTTATTGATAACAGTTTTGATTATCTCAAATCGGTAGAAGATGCTCTGGAAGGTACGGGAATTGAATTTATCGGTTTCCATTATACAGATGTGGAGAATCGTCCATGTATTGTTGACGAGGCCTTAGCTGAATTTCAGCTCATGCATCTCGCTAAAACAGGTGTTTGGCTAAGCGATAGCGAAGCTTTAAAGAAGATGAATGGCCCCCAACAAATTCAACACATCAATGAAATCAATGCATATATAGAAAATATCGATGAAGATGCTTTAGTTGTTTTTGATGTTGATGAAGTCTTGATTTCGACCACAGATATTTTTTTACATCCAGAATGCGATGAAATTTTTTTAGGGCTTATTTACGATGCATTTGAGAAAGCAAAAACAGATAAAGAAAAGGACGAATTAGAAAATCAGCTTAGCTTAACTATGCTTCTTCCAAAACGGGTTTTAGTGGAAGGATCTACTCCAGGCTTTATTGAAAGTCTGCAAGTCAAAGGAATAAAAACCATGGCTTTGACAAGCTGTCCAACAGGACGCTTTGGAGTTATTCCATCTGTTGAGCAATGGCGGATTCGACATCTAAAAACTCTAGGCATTGATTTTTCTGCCGAGGCACCTTGTCAAGAAAGTTTTAGCCTTACCGAAATCTGCAAAAAAAATCGTCCTGCTCCTTTATTTGAAAATGGCATTTTATTTTCGAAAGGGTATTCGAAAGGTGAAGTGTTAATCGCTTTTTTAAAACGGATAAATTGGAAGCCTTCCAACGTTCTATTTATAGATGACTTAGCAGATAATCTTGAGAGTGTGAAGCAATATTTAGATGAGTTTGACATCCCTTTTGTTGGATTTCACTATTTGGGTGCTAGCTTGCCAAAAGACAAAATTGATCCGGATTTAATTAAGTTTCAGTTTGATTACTTATTAAAGCATGGCAAGTGGTTAAGTGATGAAGAAATCCGGCGCAATGATTTGCACCGGATGCATGAGTAGGGATTCTTTAAATATTTTCTAAAAATTGCTTGATTTTCTGCTTCGAGGAGAGTTCCTCTGTGTGTTTGTCCCACTCTTCCACAAGTTCTCCTTTTTCCATAAAGTAGACACAATCCATGATACGTCGAATAAAGGGCATGTCATGGCTTGATAGGGCAATGGTGATTCCACGAGCATTTAAATCGAGCAGTAGGTCTTCGAGATTTTTTTTGCTTTCGGGATCTAAGGCTGATGTGGGCTCATCCAGAAGTAAAACTTCTGGATGTAAAACGAGTGCACGTGCAATGGCGACCCTCTGTTGCTGTCCTCCCGATAATTGTGATGGGTATGCATGTATATGCGCATGCATTCCCAATGAAGTCAGAATTTCGATTGCTTTGCGCTCTGCTTCGGCTGGACACATGCCCATGGCATGTATGGGAGCATATGTGCAATTTTGGAGAACCGTAAGATGAGGAAACAGATGGAATTGTTGTAAAACAAAACCAATAGATGTTGCCCTTTCGATAGAAGAAAGGGTTTTAACATCCTTTCCGTTACATGTAATGAGCCCTTCGTACGCAGAATGCAAATTGGCGATACATTTCAGTAAAGTCGTTTTACCGGCCCCGCTGTGACCCATAAACGTTGTGATTCTTCCCGGTTTTAACTCAAACGAGACGTCATCTAAGATAAGTGTAGAGCCTTTTTTATGCTTGTATTTCCATACGATATTTTTTCCTGAAATCATGCTTGCCCTCTTTTTTGTATGAATTGTGCGAGAATGGAAACGCTGCTTGTCATCACCAGGTAGAGACATGCGGCCGTTAAGTAGATCGTCATGGGATCAAGTTCGCGAGTGACAATGTCTTTGCTGACTTTTGTTAACTCGGCCACTCCGATGACCATGAGAATACTTGTCTCTTTAATCAATGCGGTCAGCTCATTCGTTAAGCTCGGAAGGGTAATACGAAGCATTTGAGGTAAAATAATGCCTTTTAAAGTTTGCCAGGGTTTGAGTCCAATGACATGTGCGGCTTCCCATTGACCTTCAGGAATGGCATTAATTCCGCCACGCACAATTTCTGAAATATAGGCTGTTGAGTTAATGCCTAGAGCGGTAACTCCAGCTACAAAAGGAGATAATGAGAGACCAATCACTTCGGGCAAAGCATAATAGACAATTAGCACTTGGACAAATAGGGGGGTGCCTCTGACTAT
This sequence comes from Parachlamydia sp., assembly GCF_050255895.1. Taxonomy (NCBI): domain Bacteria; kingdom Pseudomonadati; phylum Chlamydiota; class Chlamydiia; order Parachlamydiales; family Parachlamydiaceae; genus Parachlamydia; species Parachlamydia sp. The sequence goes on along the minus strand of NZ_JBFWIR010000010.1, from coordinate 3,420 downwards.
CCAGACAAAGCCATTAATGAGACATGACGAAGTAGGATTACGCATTTTATGGCAATTCAGGATTCCTAGTATAATTCCACAGCACAGGCCTATAAGTATAGAGACTATGGCTATTTGGATCGTTGAAAAAGCTCCCTGAAGGAGTAATGGCAAGGACTTTATGAGTAACAATTCTTCTGACATTATTGCACTTCCTTGAACCATTTGTTTTCTAACAGCTTGAGTTCGCCTGAGGCTTTTAGTTCTTGGATGATGTGTTGAACTTGCTGAAACAGTCCTTGGTTCTCTTTCTTGACTCCGATGCCAAAGCCTAAAATAGCGTCATCTTTTGAAAGAGGGATGCTCAATATTTTGATTTCAGGATGTTTTTCTTGCAGATATGTTGCAACGTCAGTTTGGACTAGGTTGGCAACAGATTTGCCATATTTGACGTCCATTAAAGGAGCAAGAGAGCCTTGGAAAGATTTGGCATGAATATTTTTGTAATGGTTAATGTAATCTTCAGGAAGACTGCCCGATTCCACTGTAATGGAGGGGTTGGGTAATTTGGCGATATCTTCAATGGAATGAACTCCTTGCGGAATTTCATTCCAGAAAACTAAACTCAGAGATGTGGCAGCCTCTCCATGGTAAGGAATCATCGCAATCTCCTTAAGTCGGCTAGGTGTGATGTTCATCCCACTCACAATCAAATCAATTTTGCCTTGTTTAAGAGAGAGGATTTCACCTTCAAATTCCATATCTTTGATGACAAGTGTTTTGCCTAATTTTGAGGCAATCTGCTCCGCAAGCTCTACGTCAAAGCCGATAATTTTTCCGTTGGCGTCCATGAATTCAAAAGGAGGATAGCCACTTTGCAGGCCGATCACAAGTGTTTGCTGGGCAAAGGAGTCATCTGTTTGAAAAGGTTTCATCTTAGTCCACCCAAGGACAAGCATGATTGTCAAAACAAGGGCGAAAATAATTTTAAAATTGGAAGGCATAATAAGTCCTTAATTGCATAAGAGTTTGGGCAATGAAGTCCAAATACTTATTAAAGTTTAGAAAAAATAAAATAATAAACTTAGAGAACAAACAGATGATAAAAATAGGTTTGTTAGCTAGCTATTGTTTGAAATAAAAAAGTAAAAGGAAAAAAAGAATGGTATTAACGCCGACGGCGAAAAGAAAGAGCAAATGAAGACAAGAAAAGGGAACATAATGAATGAGAAAACGGCTTGGATGTATTCTCTGGCTCTAAAAGAGTGCTTATGTGAATGTTCATGATTTGCAACCTATTGTTCATTGCAATTTGGTAAAGGAATTCATTTTAAACTATTTCTAATTTGAAGGTCAATCTATATTTTGTTTAGTTAAAGCAAAAACAGACTTAAGTATTTCAGCTGTTTTCCTGCTAAAAAATTGCATGTGTGGCCCAAACCGCGTTTCGCTTCTCCTCGATTGGGTGGTTTAATGTCTTCATTCCAAAATTGTTTAAATCAAGCTTTGTTACGAAATATAGGTGCTAGACCATACAATTTTTTTAATAAATTTTTTATCGTTTCGCAAATGTGTAAGAAGATTATACCATTGATGGTCATGCAAAACCACGGCTATTCCATGCTTTAAAAGCTTTTGTTGATTGAATTCTAGTTTTCAAATTTGAAGATCGCATGTCGGATGGCTGGCGAAGTAGCTTTTTGACAAATGCCCAGAATCAGTTCTAGGCATTTGTCAAAATGTTATATAGTAGTGAAACCCCGTTTTGAGAGAGCTTTATTCACTTTTTTCACAAAGTAATTTTCATCTAAAGCTGCTTTGATTGGATTTACCCGAATTCCAATGATACCTTTTGCATTCCATGATACTGGTCGGCCATACACGTCAATGGGGAAGGCGATATTTTGTTCTTGTGGATCAGCAGGAAGATCATTTTTTATTTTTTTTAGATTGTCATCAAAAATGATGGATATGATTGTTCTTCCTTTGAAGTGGCTGTCAGAAACACAATAAATTCGTTTTCCAGATTCTGCTTTTCGATCGTTATTAAACCATTCTTGAACGTGATCTTTACCTAATGTATTAGTCTCTAGCATTGATTCTAATAGTTTTTCACCATTTAATACGGTTGTTTGATCACTCAATTGCATCCCTGCAGAGCTAAATATGGCTGTACGATCTAAAGTGATTCCTTTTTCTTTAAATGCGGCTGCTATGAGAGGGCCATCATTGCCAAAAGTCCGAATAATACAGGTATAAAGGCATCTTTTTTCAATTGTTTGAATCAGCTTAAAAACCGAATCAAAGGGAGTAAATACGGCTCTTTCTGTTGCTGGATGGAGATATTTTTCTGCGAGCTTTCGATAGAGAACAGAAGCTTCATGATAAAGTTTTGCACGCTCTGCACTTGTAGAGGCTTTTTCTTCTAAATATAGAAGAAATTTTCCAATTTCTTCTTCCTGTTTTTCTTTAATGTCTTTTTGGTATTTGTTTCCAGGGAAACGAACTTTTTGAATGTAGTCTTTGTAAGACATTCTTGCAGAACCATTCCAACAAGAAAAAATGGCTTCAGCTACTTCGTAAATGATTTCATTGACATTCTTGGTTGTATCTGCAAATGTGACAGTTCCATTCAAATCTAAATTTAGCAAAATGAAGTTAGGAATGACTACATTTGTTTGTGAAATATGCATGTTGTGGCTCGATGTTAAAATATTATTGAAAGTTTTTTTCGTAGGCGAAGCTTGCTCGTGTATGGCTTTGGCCTCAAACCATAGTTTAGGTGTAAGTATTCAAACTCTTCGACGCTGGGAGGAGACGGGCTATCTAGAATCGCATCCTTAGTTATTTGAAAAAGGGATTTTAATTGATTATGCAGAAAGTATGTATATCGCTAGCTTGCAGAAATACATGTTACAAGCAAACCAACAGCTGTTAAAAATACAGGCTGAGTTAGCTGCATGGAAAGTTGTGGTGCATTTTACAGAAATGAGTATTGGAATTGGTTTTTTCCCTGATTACATTGTGGCGAATAATCGTTATACAAGTTTGAAGGTCTTTCCTATTGATCTCTCCATTTTTGAATATGAAATTTGTGCGATACAATAAAGGGCATGCTTTATCACGACCATCATGTGCTTTTCTTGATCAATTTTTTCTATGAAATGAGAGCCTCGTTTGAGGGCTTGAGCTTTTTGGCTATTTTGAAAATGTGCTTAGCTAAAACGGAGTGCAATTTTCCCCTTCTGGCAGGTATTCCTTTATTGATTTCTGTTCCAATTTGTTCTCCGCGAGCATTGGAATTTTGTTCTGTGTTATTTTGGCTAGCCGAATATAGATTAATCGCGACTGCATAGGTTTGCACTTTCTCCGCATCTAGTGAGCCTGGAAAACGCCCATGTAGAGCCTGAAAGACTAGGCTTTCCTGCATTCTATCAACTA
>NZ_JBFWIR010000009.1:0-52009 GCF_050255895.1 Parachlamydia sp. | reverse complement strand
TCTGCTGAAATTCGCCAAGAACTTAAGGAACTAAAACCCCAAGAAGATCCGTGCATATGAAAAGTGGTTCCATTCCCTTCGATTTTTAAAATTTTTAAAGGTAGATATCTTTTAACTTGTATCAGCATGGATTCTATCATGGGCCTAATTCCAAATGTGTATTTTTTCTAACAAACTCTTTTCTCAATACTACATCTAAACCTCGGGGAGGCTGTGGTGGAGTTAATGTAAACGGGCTATCCCCGCAACGATTCCACTCGGCAGGCCTAAAAGGTTGGCAAAAGAAATACGGCCATCACTGTCATCCGTCGTTGAGCGGGGAATTTTAACCACTTCGTTCGAGGGTTCAGACGTGAAATCTTCTTCTGCCATCAAGGGGTTAAGGAGCAAAATTAGGCTGGCTAGTAGATTTAGAAAAGATCTCATGTCACCCTCTTCAAAATAAAAATGAATAAAACAGAGGGTTTATATTAAAATTGAAAATAGTAATCAACATTTTTCTCTATTTTCTCCAAATTCAAATATCAGGCTTAAAATGATTTTCGCAATTTTGGAATGATCGCTTCTCCAAAAAACAAAACATGATGCTCATCTAATTCTTGACGAGATGTTTTACTTCGTATACAAATAACTTCTTTTAGAACCTTTACCAAGTGGAGCTTCTCGTGAAATACCTAGTCCGCTTTCTCCTTCCGACACTTCTAATCTGCATGTCAACATTGCATGCTGATGTAGAAGAAACTGCAATTTCGACTGAGCAAATCACAAAAAATGCAGATGTCCAAGGAGGACCATTTACACTTCTTACGAGTTTTGATGCTGTTGCTCCTGCAAAGTTCACAAAAGACGAAATCGATCACCAAAAACTTCGGTTTCAACAGGGTGAGACTTCACTTAACGCGGTTGTCTATTACAATCGTGCCTGCGAGGAAGGCTTAGCTCTCGGCGTTGGTTACACCTATAATAAAATAGCATGGGACCAAAATCCTTTTTTTGATCAACAAAACTTTAATGCCTACAATGTGCTAATCACAGGCTTTACGAAACGTTTATGCGATTGGGACTGGAAAGCTCAAATTCTTTATGCCTTAGATATTGATCATCCCGATTTTGACGATTACTCCACTTGGGATTTACTTTTGTGGGGCCGCTATACCTATTCTTGTTTAGCGGGAATCCATTTAGGCTTTTATGCCCAAACAGGGATGGAAGCTGATCGCGTCGTTCCCGTCTTAGGTTTCGACTGGCAATTTAGTCGTGACTGGAAGCTAAATGCTGTTTTTCCAGTGAAAATGTCTCTTGTTTATACATTTGATCCGCATTGGTGCACGCTTGTGGCCGCACGTTTTTTTAGCGCACGCTGCCGTGTCGGTTCAAATGAACCTTTGGGAAAAGGCATTATTGAATATCGGAATGTGGGTGTGGAGTGGGCCATTAGATATGAATGGGATCCTTACATTACAGCAGATGCTCATATTGGTTATAGTTCAGGTGGAAAACTTAAAATTTCCAACCGCAATCACAACCATGCGACACACTTGAAATTTGACAGTGCGCCCTACGTTGGAGCAATGCTTAACTTCAATTTCTAATCGTCTACCAGTCTAGAGGCTGTCCATCACGGAAAAATCCGCCTGATGGACCGCCTGTAGGCAATAAGGCTCCCCAGACAATGCTTTTACCCCCCTCTTCTAGCGATCGCGGTGCACTTTCTCCTCCCATATCTGTTTTAACCCATCCTGGACATATGGAATTGACCAGTACATCAACGCCTTTCATTTTAGCAGCAAAGACACAGGTCACAGCATTTAAAGCCGTTTTCGAAATCGCATAGGCCTCGTATTCACCAGACATTTCACAAAGCTGGCCAGCACCACTTGAGACGTTGACGATACGCCCCCACTTTTGTCTATACATGACGGGAGCAAAAAGTTCACATAGATGATAGGCTCCAACCACATTTGTCTCGAGTGTTTCTCTTAAAATCACATCACGAGGTTTTGATTGATCGGCATCAATAAAAATAGCGGCATTGTTCACTAAAACATCTAAGTGTCCAATCTCTTTTAAAATACTATGAAAAAGCTCTTCAATACTTTTTGAGCTTGCAACATCTAGTGGATAGTAAGTTGCATTAATACCTTGTTTTCGCAATTCTTCAACTCTAGGTTTCCCCTTTGCAGGGTCTCGGCTTGTTAAAAGAATTTGAAATCCTTGAGCTCCTAGCTGTCGACACGTTTCTAATCCCAACCCCTTATTTCCGCCTGTCACAAGGGCGACTTTTTGATTCATGTTCTTTATCCTTAACCTTGCGTCATTCAACTTTGTAAAATACCTTCGATCGCCTGCATGACTTCATCGGTCAGCTGCAGCTTAACTTGTTCCGCTCCCAAATTTTCTTGTAGTTGAGGGATTGATGATGCCCCTAAGATTACAGAACTCACATGGGGATTTTTTAGGCACCAAGCAATGGCTAACTGAGATAAGGTGCAAGATAATTCGTGCGCGATTTTTTCTAATGCTTTCACTTTTGCAATTTTTTCTTTCGTCAATCGATTACGTAATTCTTCATGTCGGTACAGGCGACTTCCTGGAGGAATTTCTTCATTATATTTGCCTGTAAGAATGCCAGATTCAAGTGGACTCCAAATGGTGGTTCCCATTCCATATTTATGGTAAAGAGAGGCATATTCTTCCTCTACCCGTGCACGTTGAAACATATTATATTCTGGTTGCTCCATAGCTGGTGGAATAGCATGAATTGCCCGTGCAATCTGATGAGCTTCTTCGATATCTTCTGCACGCCATTCTGACGTGCCCCAATAAAAAGCCAATCCTGATCGTACTAAAACATCCATAGCCCTGACTGTTTCTTCAATGGGTGTAGTAGGATCTGGTCGATGGCAAAATAAAAGATCTACATAGTCAAGTTGTAGGCGACGTAATGACCCTTTTGTCCCTTCTACAAGATGTTTCCAGTTTAATCCTGTCGCATTGGGTCCTTTGCCTCCCCAAAAAATTTTTGTTGATATCACGAGGTCTTCTCTTCGCAGATCCTTTATAGCTTCTCCCATCAAAAGCTCAGAAGCGCCATTTGCATAAACTTCTGCATTATCAAAAAAATTGATCCCCGCATCAAAAGCCATTTTTAAGCACTGTCGGATGTTATTTAAATTTAAATTGCTTCCAAAAGTAATCCAGGATCCAAAAGATAGTTCACTGACCTTTAGACCCGCTTTTCCTAATCGTCTATATTCCATGTAAGTCCCCGCGTCTATTGATAACATGAGCCGATAGTACCAAATAAAAGATTTAAATCAACAAGAGCTCTCATTTTGATTATATTAAAATTTCAACTTTGATTTTTTTTTAGAATCTGACACAATCCGCTTTTGAACGAAACATAGTAGTTAAAAATGAACACTCGTTATTTATATTTTTTTCCACTCCTCGCTTTGATCAGCTTTCAGCCTATTTTAGGAGAGGATGTCGAAACATTCCCTCTTGATTTTGAAACAGCTTGGCAAAGAGTTTTACAAAGCTCACCTATGCTGCAAATTGCCAATGAGGAAACAGCGATCTGGCAAGCTGAGCAGAGGCAAGCGACCCTTTATCCGAATCCGCTATTTGTTCTCGAAGTCGACCATGACATGACCTATGCCGTATCTCAAATTATTGAACCTGCCGGGAAACGAGTCCAACGCTATCGAGTAGCCTCAAAAGGGAAATCCATAGCAGAGTGGACTGTGGAAATCCTATGTAGGGATTTACGTCAGGAGGTTTCCTTAGCCTTTCTCCACATTGCATTGATGCAAGAGAAAATGAAAATTGTGGATGAGCGTCGATTGCTCTCTGAAAAAATTCTACAAAGCTCAAATTCAAAAGTTGCCATAGGAAAAAAAGACTCCCTTCACGCCTGCAAAGCCCAAATCGCCCATCGATCAAGCCAATTAGCTTGTACGAAATTGCAAGCGAACTTTGATAAAATTAAGAAGGGACTTTGTATGAAATGGGGAAAGGTTGAGCCGGATTTTAAATCGGTTTCATACCCGTTATTTTCACTACCTTCCCCTCCACCCCTCGAGTATTTAGAGGGATTATTAAAAGAAAATCCTCGCTATTTGAAGGAAACAGATGGGGTCCATTTGGCTCTCGAAAGCTTACATTTGCAAAGGGAAGAAAGAGTCCCGAATGTCGAGGTAACAGCCGCTTACTCACTTGATGATGGTTTTTGTTTTGACTTCGCCATCCCACTACCTATTTTTAATCGTAATCAAGAAAACATTTGTAAAGCTAACCATCGCCTAAATCAAGCTCAATTGGCTCAAACCAAAGTGTATCAAGAATTACGAGCAGAATTTTTAGAGGCCTATCAACATTTCTCAACTGCCTATCAACATGCCAAGATGGTAGAAACAGAAATGCTTAATGAAGCCCTGCAAACCATGGAATTGACTGAAGAAGGTTATCAAAAAGGTAAAATCGGGTTTGGAGATTGGATGGAAATGAAAAATACCATTTTTGCACTGCGTGAAGAATATTTGGAATACTTAAGAGATTACCACGAGGCAAAAATACGTTTAGAAACTTTAATAGGAACAAACTTCCTATGCACACACCAACCTTATTAGGGTTAAAGATGAAAAATATTTTCGGTGTCATTATTGCGTTAGTCCTCATAGCGATCAGCTTGTTAGCAGCTTTTTCTCTTTGGGAAAAATCTCCCAATGAAAAACTTAAAGTTGAAGATGAAGATGATCATCATCACAACCACCACCATCATGCGCATGGTGATCATGAACACGATCATGACGATTTTATTACCTTTTCTAACGAACAAATCTTCTCTGGCAATATTTCTCTCGAAGAGGCTTCGTTTGGAACTTTAAAAGAAATGATTACCGCATCGGGTCGAATTCGAATGCATCCCGACAAAATCGCTTACATCGTTCCTAAAGTGAGTGGAATTGTCGTAGAAGCCAAAAAAAATGTCGGCGACACTGTTGCAGCAAATGAAATCTTGGCTGTTCTCGAAAGCCGTGAAATGGCAGAAGCCAAAGCCGTCTTTTTAGCTGCTCTTAAACGGGAAAGACTAAAAAATCGAGTATTCCAACAAGAAAAAGAGCTTTATGAAAAGAAACTCTCTTCCGAACAAGATTTCCTCCAAGCAGAAGCAAACTTTGAAGAAAGTGTCATTGATCTGGAACTCGCCAAACAACACCTTCTCGCGCTAGGCATTCGAGAGAATGAAGTGAACCAGCTCGATAAAGACACCCGTCCGCTACGTTACTACATGCTGCGGGCGCCCTTTGCAGGAACCGTTGTTCATCGTCACCTCACACCTGGAGAGTTGATTGAAACAACACATGAGGCCTATCAGATTGCAGACCTTTCAACTTATTGGGTGGAATTAGATATTCCGGCCACTGATTTTTACAAAGTAAAAGTCGGTCATCCTATTGTGTTGCAAACATGCGAAGGAAGAGAATCTCCTGCTGAAATTTCTTACGTCAGTCCTCTGCTGAACGAGGAAAATCGAAAGGGAACAGCTGTTGCACTCATTTCGCAAGATGCTTTAAATAGCCCAGCTGGAACGTTCGTATTTGCCCAAATTGAAACAGGTTGCTGCTCTCCTCCCCTTGTAATTCCCAAAGAAGCTGTCCAAAAGATGGAGGGGATGCAAGTGATTTTCGTTAAAGAAACAGCAGGCTTTCATATCCGACCAGTGGAAGTAGGTCGACAGGATAATAAACAAATTGAAATTATCTCAGGCCTATCTGCAGGTGAAATTTTTGCTGTCAAAAATGCCTTTTTAATCAAAGCAGAACAAGGAAAAGCAGAAGCTCATCATGAACATTAAAAATTGCAAGGACTGGGCATGATCGAAAAAATCATTAAGTTTTCTGTAACCAATCGCTATCTGGTTTTGATTTTAACGTTAATGGCAGCGGGTTATGGCCTTTATTGTTTGAAATATCTTCCGATCGATGCGGTACCTGATATCACCAATAATCAGGTCCAAATCAACACGGTAGCATCTGGATTTTCCCCCTCCGAAGTGGAAAAGCAGATTACTTTTCCGATAGAAAATAGCCTGTCCGGAATTCCTGGCTTAGAGACAACACGCTCGCTTTCTCGAAACGGATTTTCTCAAGTCACAGCTATTTTTGATGATCGTGTAAACATTTATTTTGCCCGTCAACAGATTGCTGAAAAACTAAATGAAGCTAAGGAAAGCTTGCCTGAAGGGATAGATCCTGCCATGGGTCCGATTGCCACCGGCTTAAGCGAAATCTACATGTGGACAGTAGAGTACGCACACCCAGATGGAATAGGAGCACATACTCAGCCAGGAAGGCCAGGCTGGCAAGGAAATGGTGCCTATCTAACTCCTGAAGGACAAAAACTTAAAACCTCGGCAGAATTAGAGGCCTATCTTAGAACCGTCCAGGATTGGATTATTCGCCCTCAACTTAAAAGAATCCCCGGTCTTGCTGAAATAGATTCGATTGGTGGATATACTTTACAGTATCATGTAGAACCTTCCCCTGAAAAAATGCTTGCATTGGGTGTTACCTTTCAAGATATTCTGCAAGCGCTGAAATCCAACAACCTGAACGTTGGTGCAGGCTACATCGAGCAAAATAGTGAAGCCTATGTTGTAAAAGGTGATGGACGGATCGAAAATCCAGAACAAATTGGTGAAATTACTTTAAGAGCTCATCATGGCACAAGTATAAAAATTCGAGATGTCGCAGATGTCGTGATTGGAAAGGAGCTGCGTTCGGGTAGTGCATCTGAAAATGGACGTGAAATTGTGATTGGCACAGCCATGATGTTGATCGGAGGCAATAGTCGCACCATTGCACAAGCTGTCGATCAAAAAATGCAGCATATCCAGCATAGTTTACCTCCCGATATTCGCACAACCACGGTCCTAAACCGCACCACGCTTGTAGATGCCACGATTGAAACGGTTATCAAAAATCTTGCCGAAGGTGCCCTGCTCGTGATTTGTATCCTATTTCTCATGCTGGGCAATTTTCGAGCAGCCTTTGTTACAGCCTGCGTTATTCCCCTTTCGATGTTATTAACTGCCGCCGGCATGCTGCATTCCAAAATTAGCGGAAACTTAATGAGCCTGGGAGCCTTAGACTTTGGATTGATCGTCGATGGCGCAGTCATTATCACTGAAAATTGTCTACGTCGCATAGCCCTTCATCAGCAACAATTAAACAGAACCTTGAATTTGCAGGAAAGATTGGATGAAATTTATGCCTCAGCAAAAGAAATGGTTCAACCGACAGTTTATGGGCAGCTCATAATCTTAATCGTCTACTTTCCTCTTCTAACCTTTTCGGGTGTCGAAGGTAAAATGTTTGAACCCATGGCTTTAACGGTCATTTTTGCTCTCATCGCCGCCTTCATTTTGTCGATTACCTTCATCCCCGCTTTGCTTGCCATTCTTTTAAGTACACGTGTGACGGAAAAAGAAAACTGGCTTGTGCTAACTTGCAAAAACGTCTATTGCCATTTTTTAGAAAAAGCCCTTCATCGCCCTTTAGCGGTTGCTTCTGTCGGTTCACTGTTCATTATCTGCTCTGCAGTCCTCTTTTTAGAACTGGGACAAGAATTTGTGCCTACATTGGATGAAAAAGATTTGGCCATCAACGTCTCTCGTATCCCTAGCACTTCCTTAACACAATCTACATCGATGCAGCTAGTTGTAGAAAAAACGTTAAAATCTTTTCCAGAAGTAGCCTTGGTTTTCTCTAAAACAGGTACAGCTGAAATGGCATCTGATCCCATGCCTCCCAACGTATCGGACACGTTTGTGATGCTAAAACCACGTTCTGAATGGCCAAATCCTTATCTTTCCAAAGCAGAATTGATCGAAAAATTGGAAAATGCCTTGGAAAAGCTTCCGGGAAACAACTATGAGTTTACACAACCGATTGAATTGCGCTTTAATGAACTGATTGCAGGGGTGAAAAGCGATGTAGCTGTAAAAGTATATGGAGATGATTTCGATCTCATGCAAAAAACGGCACATTCCATTGCTCATACGCTTTCAAAAATACCCGGAACGGCAGACGTTCAAGTTGCCCATACACATGGTTTACCTGTTTTACAAGTAAACGTCAAAAGAGAAGAAGCCAATAAGCTAGGCATTCCAATTGCAGATATTTTCGATCTAATTTCCATTGCAGTGGGAGGAAGCAAAGCTGGAATTCTCATGCAAGGAGATCGAAGTTTTGACCTTCTTGTTCGTTTACCAGAACATTTAAGACATGACGTCACTGCCATTGGTAATTTACCTTTGCCATTGCCCCATCTGAGTCCTATGTCCATTCCTTTAAGAGAAGTGGCCATGTTGGACTTAACAGAAGGACTGAATGAAATTAGCCGTGAAGATGGAAAGCGCATCGTGACTGTCCAAACGAATGTACGTGGGACGGATTTAGGTTCATTTGTCAAGCAGGCAAAAGAAAAAATTCAAACAGAGGTTTCGATTCCTCCCGGATATTGGTTAGAATGGGGAGGTCAATTTGAACATCTGATCTCATCTCGTGAACGTTTATTCCTCGCGATTCCTCTATGCTTTTTTCTGATTTTCCTGCTGCTATTAAGCGCCCTTCACTCAGTACGTGAATCGCTCGTTGTTTTCACAGGTGTGCCATTTGCTTTAACAGGAGGAATCGCATCCTTATGGCTCTGCGGAATACCTTTCTCCATTTCAGCTGCTGCTGGATTTATCGCGCTATCAGGAATTGCCGTTTTGAATGGCTTGGTGATGATGTCATGCATTCAACAACTCATGAAAGAAGGAATGCCAACTTTAGAAGCGATTTTTAAAGGCGCTTTAATACGATTCAGACCCGTTTTGATGACTGCATTAGTCGCTTCGCTTGGTTTTCTCCCCATGGCACTTGCCACAGGTACAGGAGCTGAGGTTCAGAAACCGCTCGCCATCGTCGTGATTGGAGGCCTAATCACCTCGACATTTTTGACCCTTTTCGTCCTGCCTGTTTTATGCAAGCTATTCCTGCGCCCTAATCATCAGGCTGCCAAGGGTCTCGAACAGTAAATGGGATATTTTGTGAGAGCTGCAACAGCTATCCCAACATATCCCACTGGTCCAGTCGTCTTGTGCTGTAGAAATGAATTGGCTTGGAGATTTTAATAGATGATTTTACGTAGCATACTTGATCAATAATAAAACCTCTTTGACTTAAGGACAATGGCCAATGCAAGCTTTGTTTTCATTTACGCTTACCTTTATCCTCACTTGTCATGCTTTATTCACGTTTGTCCAAGCTGGAGAAAGTTCTAGAAGACAATATTTTGAACTCCTGGAGAATTTTCCAAAGTTAATCGAATCTCAAGGAAATTATGCCGATGGTGAAATCCAAATTGTCTTAGATGCACAAGAAATGGCTTTAATTGAAGAAAGTACGGCAAGGGATGTTGGAGTTATAGTGAAGGATAAGTATTGGTTATGGATTAATGATGCGTGCATATTTCCGAATGGGAAAAAAGGCGTGTATGGAAGAATTTTATGGGTTAACTCTTTAGAATCATGTCCTGGAGTAGCAGTAATGCCCGTTATGTCTAACGGTAAAATTATTTTAAATTGCAATTATCGTCATGCGACGCGTTCTTGGGAAATCGAACTTCCTCGAGGTGGCATAAACTTCGGAGAAAAGGTAGAAGCTGCGGCCAAGAGAGAAACTATCGAAGAAACGGGAATGTTGGTTGATGACTTGCTGCTGCTAGGAAAAATTCCTCCGGATACCGGTTTAACAAGTGCTGTTGTTCCAATTTATATGGCAAAAGTAATTGGTGATCAGCCTCCTCAACGTGAAGATTCGGAAGCGATCGAAGAAATTTTATGTTTGACCCTATCTGAAATAAAGCAGGCTTTTATACAGGGTTACTATGAACATAAAGTAAGAGGGATACAAAAACAAATCCCATTTAGAGATCCGTTTCTTGCTTACGCAATCCTAATGTATGAACTTAAAACCAATATTAATGGTAGTAAGGACCTATGACAAATAGCCATATTAGCGAGTTTGGCAGGGTTTGCACTTAAATTGCTCCAATAACAGCAGGAAGAAGTGAAGGCTATTTTTATGAAATAGGACTCATAACCCGCTGGTCCTTGGTTCAAGTCCAAGTTGCCCCATTCTTTTGGACGATTCTTAAAATCCAGCATCGTTAAGAACGGTTCTCTCACTGAGAATGAGAGACTTCCGTCTTTCAATTGCAAGTTCTGAATACTAAATCTAAAAGTTGACGTTTTTCGTCCACTTCAGAACTTTCAAAGATTTCCCTAGCTCTTGTAGCCAGGTTCATAACCATATTGGCTGTAACATAGAAATTGTGATCGGCCTTTTCATGGCGCGTCATTTGTTCGGTTAGCTCTACTTGGCGGGATTTGTAGTCTTTAACCTTATCCAGATACATTTTCTCGTCAATAAGGCCATCAAGCTTGTCGTCGTACATCTGGTTAATCCGTTTTTGAACGCGATCTTGCTCTTTTCGTAAAGCTGTTAAGCTTTCGGTATGGAAAAGACTTTCGGACTCATGGATTTTCTTGAGATAGCTTGTCACTTCAGCAATTTGTTTCTCACTCAGAGCAATATGATCAAAATACTGGGATAGAGACTCAACCAAAGGCTCCTCTCGTTTATAGACTTTTTTACAAATCCCCTTGGCATTCGTGCAGCTGTAGTAAATATAACGCTTTTTATGAATTTCGGGAGTTACGGTACATCCACAATGATCGCAGGTAATCAAGCCCCGAAGAATAAACGGCTCGCTGATCTTTTTATGAGGCTTTTTATGATATCCAGCAGCTACGTCCTGTGCTTGTTGATATAGAGCTGTTGAAATAAGAGGCTGATAGTGGTGCTCTGCTAATCCATATTTTGTCTTCATCGTACCACAGTAAAATGGATTTTTGAGAATAGAGTCGACTTGAGATTTACCCACTTTTTTTCCTTTTCTTGTGCGTAGCCCGTCCTTTTCGGCTTCTTCTGCCAGCTTTAAGAGTGAATAATTTCCAGTCGCATAAAGCTCAAAAAGCTTAACAATAAACGGAGCCCTATCAGGATCAGGGACAATTGTCTTTTCGCCTTGTTCGTTCAGCACATGAAGGTACCCTAACGGGGATAAGCCTATTGATGTTCCGTTTTTCGCTGCTTGCTCTTTACTACGTTTCACGTTGTCACTCAATTGAAGAACATAGCTTCGAGCAAACATGACTCCCATATCCCAACAAAGAATTTGAGCTGAATTTGATTTTACGTTTAGCACAAGCCCCTCACGCATAAAGTGAATCTCAACCTTTCCCTCTTTGCGGAGTTCTTCTAAAACCACAGACTCTTTAAAGCTACGCTGGACTCTATCAATGGTATCAGCAACTAAGGCGATAATTTCTTTGGATTTCCGAATTTGCACAAGAATCTTTTCAAATTCTTTTCGAGTATCCTTGGTAGATGATTCTGTGATTTTAAAAACCTGATCAACGATAAGCCCTTTTCTCTCGGCGTATTCTCGCAGACGCCGTTCTTGAGCAGGTATCGATTGTCCTTCCTCTTGTTCTTTGCTCGAGACTCGAGCGAGCAATATCGCTTTCATATTTAAACCCTTGTTACATCTTTAATTGAGGGACTATTGTATCAGTTTTCTTCAACTTTCTCGAGCTAATTTTAAGGTGAGATTTGTGAGAAAGTGAGATTTATTTCTCACATTCTCACCAGTATCACCACTCTTGAATAGCTTCATACAGTTTCTTCTTTTCCCACTGGGACTTTTTCAAATCGGTAGCATCTTACACTCCCCATGCCAGGAAGCCCTTCAGTACGGGTTGATCTTCCATCGCTGGACGGCCTTAAATAACCCTTTTTAATAAGCAGTTTAGAGGCATGCCTCCAGTCAATCCCCTGACAGAGTTCATTTTTAAACACCTCTTCAAAAACATAATACTCCGTTCGAGTTCCCTCGATTTTTTTGAAACCTGCTCGATTGTATGTTTTGGAATCGTCATCATGCCAGCCAGTGAAGCGACTGTTGCCGTGCATTTCAAAGAAAAGTTGAATCGTTGCGATGACTTTCTTTTCCTCTAAATCTTGATCATCACCTCGGTGTGCAAGCCAATCCTGAAAGCATTTACCCGAGGCAGCTATTGCGGAACCTTTTTGCCATGGAATAATACCAAAATGAATGGCTAGCTCACCTCCTGCTGCTACAAGCCCAAAACGACGACCGACTCGCTTTACTTGACCAGATGATCTCTTAGAGACATATTCCTCGACGAAGCTATCTATCGTGGCATCTACCGCATCTCTAACCACTTGAAAATCTCCTGATAAATGGTAGATGTATTTAGGTCCCGCTGCACCATGACATTCCCTTGTTGCTGCCTTAATGGCATCCGAAAACGCAGCTCCATCAACATAACCATGCAGTGACTCAAATACCCCGTACATTCCAAGATCAGCTGGGATATCAGCTATACGTGTCTCCTGACCTGCTTTAGCCTTTTTACCATCTTCAAGCATGTGCTGAGCAAGACTGATCTCTCCAGTGGACAAAAAGAGACAGCGAAATTTTGCCTTATCTCTAGCTCCCCCAGTTTTGTCTGCTCTTGCTTTGCCAGTGCCATTGCCTAACATATAAGCAACTTCCCCAGCATCTTTGGGATTAATTTCTCCCATCTCATCTAAAGGCAGCAGAAGATCGTTATACATTTTTGCTGTAGCTTCCAATCCATTTGCAGTAGCTCTCCATCGTTGGATATAGTCCTTCCCACCAAATAAGGAAGCTGCAACATCAAGAGCGGTTGTTTTTCCTGTACTACTTGCGCCGCGTAGATGAAAGCCACCATTTTCCTCATGGCAGATACCTAAAAGGGGCCCTGCAAATGCCGCGCTAAGAGAAAACATTAAGCGAGAGTTGCCAATACATGGAGCAGCTATGCGGTTTTGCCATTCCTCTATACTTCCCAATGAATGAAAAATAGGCTGCCCTATCTGTGGACCTAGAAATAAAACCTTTTCGCCAGCCTGTTTTCCTATGGGTCCATCTGGAAGGACATAGAATTGGCCATGCCATCCAGTTCTATCAATAGTTCTTACACGATCAATCGGATCACATGATAAAAGATATCTGGTCAGAAGCTCTTTCGCCCTCTTGTCTTCACCGATTTTTAGTCCCATGGACAAAAGAGTCCTTCTTACCTCGCTGCCGTCACCTGCGAGCAGCTCTTGAGGCATAAGCCATTCATGCACTTTGCCGTCAGGATCGAGGAACTCGAGTAGTTTGGAATAGTTCTCATGACGATCATTTCGTGCATAGGCAAGCACATATAGCGGAGCGCACACAAATGTTTTTTGAACTTCATTTTGTCTTGTGATAAGAAACCAGACTCCTTTTTGGTTGATTTCAAATCCCTCAGCAAGGAGATAATTGATGCCTTTTAATTTAGATTGTTTGGGGGACATAAGTTTTACCTCTCTGTTACATTTTTTTGATATTTATAGACCCATAACCTCTTCAGCTTTACTGCAAATAGCCTCTTCAATCTCTTTACTCAGAGAAGGCTCAGTTGGATGGAAAATCGTAAGATTTTGTTCACCAACTTTCCGAGTGGGATAGGTGATCCTATAGCCCTTTCCGTCTCGCCTTTTATGGACACCGATGGAATTGACGTAGAATTGATGATCAATCTCCACGCAGGCAAAGGCCATCAGGCCGTTTTGGGGTCTGATCGGAAGTAGTTCCACTTTGGTTATGCACATAAGGCTCCTGATTGTTACGTTGATCTATTCGCATAAGAAGATCGAAAAATAGAAAAAGGCGATCTGAAGATTCTTCAGACTGTCTTTCAAACGAAATCGATCTTTTACACTTTTGCTTTTTCATACCCCTATTGTCGTGTATCTTCTTGCGAGATACAAATTTTGGGAACAAATGGGAAAATTCCCAAAATAGGTGGGGTTTTTTTGGAAAATCTTAGGGAAAAATCGTCAAATAGATGTAATTTTCTGTTACAGAAAAATCTCTATACATACCATTTTAAATAGAGATGTAAAAAAGTTGTAAAAACACATGCACGATCAAGCTCAAAAGCTGCCACCTCTTCTCGGTCCGTTGTCATGCTTTCTAAAGGAAGCATTGCAAGAAACCGATCCATATAGCTTTTTTCGTAACGTTTGCAAAGAAACAATGCCTTTGATTTTACAATGTCCTCTACTGGAACCGATTAGAAATCAATTTGAAACCAAAAAACAAGAGCATTTAACTATAATATCTCGGCTAGAAAACGCTGCAAAGCGACAAGTGCGGGATTCCTACAAAAAACTTGTCGCTTGTATAAAGGACAGTGCAATCGCAAAGGGACAATATGTCTCGAAGTGTCTATCCAAAATTGATCGATTACTAAACAACGCTATTGAGGAACGATATTGCGCTCAAAAAGATTATGAAATGGCCCATGAATACATGAAAGATGTTTGTTGTGAAATAGTTGAAAAAGGCCATGGGTCTCTAATTGCGGAATTCGTAGATATCGCCTCCAGGGATAAACAAGTAATAAATCTGGAAGAAACTAGGAATCGTCATCAGCTAACTCCCTTGAAGAAGCGAGATATGGCGTCATTCACCCTTATCCAAGAGCATTATGTAAAACGAATAAAGTTTGCACCTGCTATAACAAAGCTTCAAGAAGCTAGATTTTCGTTATTTGATCCAAAATCAGAGGAGTTGTGGGTTGTATATCATCATCTTTGCATAGCACATTGGGCATGGAATACTTCCAAATCATATTTTACGGACAAATCTCTAAAGTATGAGACTCCGTTAGGCAGATCAAAATCTATAATTTGCCTGGAACTACACTCTCGTTGGTATGAAATGCAAGCGATGAAACAAAGAAACTATTCGGGACCTGAACAATCTTTGTTTCCCTTAAAGCGATACAAAAATCATTTGTTGAGATTGGAAAACCATATAGCTAGGGAGCTGTTCAAACACGATCCTGAATTATATCAAAATCAAAGTAAAAATGATGTGCCCTATCAATACCATTTATACCTTGATTACAAAGCACTTTGGTTCGCAATTGAATGGAAGAAAGGGCAAGAACCCAACTGCTACTTGATAGCCAAGCCTAACGATTCCTCAATTACACATCAATTCATTCAGCAAATTTCAAAAGCTGAAGCTGAAACAATGATAAAAGCACCTGCTAGAAGTGCAGCTGATTTAATGGAGCGTTCCAATCTTAGTGGCGAAATTAGAAAAATATTCTTTGGTAAACCTTCTACTTATGAAGTTAAGTTTAACGGACAAAATGTCTTAGGAGAAGCCACAGATGGAGTAAACACAAACCAGCTTGTGAAAGAAGTCTCCGAGCTCCATCAAGGTTACGGCTCACCAGAACCGCCTTCTTTTCTGTTATCAAAAATTCCCGTAAAGTCGACTTCCTAGTACTTCTGCGGCTCCAATCGCAGACCCATACTTATCAAGTATTTTATTCACAGATCGATGATTTCGCAAGCTGAAGAAGTTTGCGATTTCTCGTTTTTCATCAAGCTCAGAAAGCTTCACTCGCAATTGTTCAAATGTCTTTTTTCGCATCCACTTTGGCTTTGTCCATGCATCATTATTGAGCTTATTTTTGACCGACTGCAGTTTTCTATACAACCGATAGGAGAAGGTGGCATTTTGACTCGAATACACCATGCCTAAACAAACACGACAAACTGGAATTGTCCCATCAAGAACATATAGGGACCTCACACACTTGTTACATGCAGGACAAAGGGCATAGTAGCGATAACCACCGTAGTGGCATGGAAAGGCACTAATTTCGATCTCTGAAACGTCAAGAGGGAGTTTTTCGTCGTGTTCCAAATGGATCGAAGATGGATGAATTTCACACTTCAGCTTACCCAAAATAAATTGATTATTGGGATCGCCTCTCTGTGCACGAATCAATTTGGAGACTGGCATTTCTGGCAGGCTGATGATATATCTCTTTTTGCTTCGCCATGCTTTACGTCTCGTTCCCTTTCCGCTGCCTATCCCGCCCATATAAATTTAACCTGATTTTATCCGAAATCTATAAACTAACTTAAAAAAAAGCATATATCAACGTATAATAATACTACGATATCAATTCTCTTGGATCAATCTTTAACCACGAACTATTCCTTGGGGGCACTTCCAAATCCCTCTTCCAAATCCCTTTAGAATTGAAAAAGATCATCATTGCGTGTATTATTGCGTATTATTACAAATTAATTTCATTAATAGTGTGAAATTAAAAATTTTAAATTAACTCTACTTTTAATTTGCATGGCAAAAAATGAATAACTTATTCTCAGCTGAATGGAATACCACATCAGAGCGCCATCTTACAGGGATGAACTTAAGTGCATACGACGATGCCTTCATCAATATAGGAGCTGAAGAATGAGCTCGAAAAAAAAACCAGGAACAACTGCTAAACAAACTATCGGTGATTTCCCCCTACTTAAAGAACAATGGCATCCTACAAAAAATGGAGTTCTATTGCCCAATCAAGTTGCTGCAGGCTCTCATAAAAAACTTTGGTGGAAATGTCCTAAGGGTCCTGATCATGAATGGGAAGCAGCTGCTTATAGCAGGGTGTCAGGAAAAGGATGTCCCTGTTGCTCTGGGAGACAGGTATCCGTCACTAATTCTCTCTTAATTCTATTTCCAAATATCGCACAACAATTCCACCCAACAAAAAACGGACAAACGAAAGTAAATGACATTCCATCTGGTTCTGCAAAAAAATATTGGTGGAAATGCGACAAAGGTCCAGATCACGAATGGGAAGAAACGCCATCTAGAAGAACTATTGGAAAAAGGAATTGCCCTCACTGTGCCGGGAAAAAAGTATCTGCGACCAATTCTTTGGTTGTTCTATTTCCTGAAATATCAAAGCAATTTCATCCTACAAAGAATGGTTCATTACAATCAAATCAATTGACGGTCGGATCGGGTAGAAAAATTTGGTGGAAATGCCCTAATGGACCCGACCACGAATGGGATGAAACACCTTATAATCGGGCTATTAATAATTTAGGGTGTCCCTGTTGTTCTGGGCGACAATTATCTATTACCAACTCTCTTCAAGCCAAATATTCTGAAATTGCCAATCAATTCCATTCTACAAAAAATAATGGTCTTACAGCTGATAAAGTGCTTGCGGGTTCTGCAGTAAAATATTGGTGGAAATGCGACAAAGGTCCAGACCATGAATGGGAGGCAACAGCAAATGAACGAACAAGTAATAAATCTGGTTGTCCTCATTGCGCTGGTTTGAAACCTTCTTTAACAAACACTCTCAAAGCAATACACCCTGAAATATTTGCGCAATTACATCCAACAAAAAATAACGGAATTATTGCCGAAGAAATCGTAGCAGGTTCTCATAAAAAACTTTGGTGGAAATGTCCCAAAGGTCCTGATCATGAATGGGAGGCTCGTCCCGCGGATCGAACAAAACCTAACGGGACTAACTGTCCTTGTTGCGCTAATAAGAAGGTATCTGTCACTAACTCTCTTGCCTCTCTATATCCCCTTATTGCTAAGGAATTACATCCAACAAAAAATGAGGGGTTTACTGCAGAACAACTTATTGCTGGGTCTAATGACAAGGTATGGTGGCAATGTTTGAAAAACCCTAGTCATGCATGGGAAGCTCAGATAATCGACCGCACAAAACCTGATGGTACCGGATGCCCTCTATGCAACGGTGGCACCACTATTGAAGTTCTACGAATTTTTGTAAAATCGCTTATTAATCACATCGAATTTTTCACTCCTGCTGAACGCTACATGATTTTTCAACAGGCAGGCATATTAAAATGCACTGGTCGCGCAAAAGATTTAATCAAAGCAATAACAACTGGGCGCTTTCCTCACGAAGAGCTTGAGAAATTCTCTGCTGGTCAGGATTCACTCGCCGACCAATTTATTAATGGTGAAATAAATTCTTGTGCAACACTAGCTGATAGCTTAAATTCCGATGATATCAATCAAGTCACAGTTAATCCTGAAGAAAATCCCCTCGAAATTCTTTTGGATACCGAGTCAGATTTACCCATCATTAACACTCATCAATCTCTAGAATCAATAGATAGAGCAGTTCAATTGGTATCCATGGATAGCGAGGCTATTGAATTCCTTTTGGCTTCTAAAACAACCCAATTGTGGCAACATGCCTTTCAAAATAAGGTACAAGCTCGTGAACAAGCTCAAACATTCAGAGGTACCGAATATTCCGAACGAGTAAGAGATAGGTTCTTAGCCGACTTAGATGCAGCAGAAAATCTTGAATTGCCTAAGAACTATTCATTCCGCATTAAGGGAAAGCTTACACAACCCAATCTAATGCAACTTCTTATAGCTTCGCAGTTAAAACAGAGAACTGGACTTGGAAATTGGAGCGGCACGGGAACTGGGAAAACTCTCTCTGCCATATTAGCCAGTCGTGCCATTAATGCCCGTCTTACTATTGTGTGCTGTCCAAACCCTGTAGTAGGAAGCTCAAAAACAGGTCGTGGTTGGGCTGATGAAATTGTTTCCATCTTCCCAGATAGCAAAGTACAAATCAAAACACTTTCCCCTGAGTGGCAAGCACATGATATTCATAAATACCTCATTATTAATTACGAACAATTACAAAAGCCTGAAGCGTCTCCCCTCATCCGCAAGTTAATAGATCAAAATTCAATCGATATGATTATCATTGATGAAATTCACTACGCAAAGCAGAGAAAAAAGGAAAATCTCTCTCTTCGTAGAGAACTTCTTACAACTCTTATCATACTAGCACGACAACAAAACCCTAATCTGCGAGTGCTCGGTCTATCCGCTACTCCCATCATTAATAACCTCCAAGAGGGGAAAAGCCTCTTAGAAATGATAACAGGGGTCCAATACCCTGAACTCGAAACCAAGGCAACCATCCCTAATTGTCACAAACTGCACCAACAATTAGTCATTCATGGCTATCGATGGAGGCACAACTATGCTCAAGAATTCGTTGAAAAACGGATTGAAGTGGATTGTTCTCAATATATTGAGAAAATCCGGGCCCTTGGAAAAAATACTCCTCCCTATGATATCGATGAGCTGCTCACAGAAGCTCGATTGCCTATTATCAGGGAAAACTGCTCTACTGGGAAGAAAACCCTTATCTACACCCACTATGTTGAGGGCATCACTGAAAAACTAGCTTCTACTCTTCGAGCTGATGGACACGTTGTGGGATTCTATACCGGTGAAGATAAAACAGGGCTTGAACCTTTTCTAAAAGGAAATGTGAACATTCTTATTGGCTCTTCTGCCATCGCAACGGGTATAGACGGGCTACAAAACGTCTGCGATCAACTTATCGTTAATATCTTGCCCTGGACAAGCTCTGAATACGAACAGCTTACTGGTAGGATTGCTAGACAAGGACAGCAATCCAGTTCCGTCACTATAGTGCTTCCTATTACATACGCTCATATTAATGGAACTCGCTGGTCATGGGAGGAGTCAAAACTCAGCAGAATTAAGTGGAAAAAAGACGTTGCAAGCGCAGCAGTGGATGGTGTTATTCCTGAAGGACATCTACAAACTCCTGAGCAAACAACCAAATATCTCTTAGATTGGCTTGAACGGCTTTCCTCTGGATCGGTAAATATGATCGAACGCTCTTCTCTACTAATCTCCCCATTTGTAGATTCTCCATCCGAGGAAACAAGAAGATTAGCAAAATATGGCGACCTCTCTAAACTAAACCAACTATGGAATGTGAGTCTCAGTGCTACAACACACACCCGATTAAAAGAAAATCCCGAAGAATGGCATCACTACCATCACCTCTATCGATCCGCAAGAGAATCTTGGACTGTTATTCCCTATGAAGAGATGATTCATTGGTGCCAAGAACGCACAGGTTTTAACTATAAAATCGGAGATTTTGGATGTGGAGAAGCCAAATTAGCTGAAGCGATAAATGGTACGCACACCATCTATTCATTTGATCACATCGCCATCAATGATAACGTCATCGCATGCGATATGGCTTGTGTCCCACTGGAAGATGAAATCTTAGACGTAGCCCTTTTTTCCTTATCTCTAATGGGTAAAAACTTCTCCGATTATCTAAAAGAGGCCCATAGAACACTCCGCCTCGACGGAATTCTTATCATCTTTGAGCCAACCTCTCGATTCATAGACGACAAGGGTACCGACCATTCCGCCCAATTCGCAAAAGACTTAGAACAGTTTGGATTTTCAGGTGGCACAGTAGAAACAATTGGTCTATTTACCCGCATTCAAGCAATAAAGCGCTTCAAGAACCCGAGAAATGACATAAGCATCTCATTTAAAAATAGATGATCTGATTACACCTTATCAATATTGACAAGGATTATCATCATACAATAGACTGCTTCTCTTTGAAATCCTATCAGGATGATTTTGAATGGTTGATCGAATTTTTATTGACAATGGATTACTAAACACTTTGTGTAAAGATACTAAGGGCAATCTCTGGAATAGTTTTTTAGATACAATGAACTCTAGAGGGTTCTCTTTGGAGGATCGCAGAAACTGCTTTGCAACAGACATTTTTTTATTCTTAGAATTCATTGGGCTTGGAAAAATTCTTGAAAAAACATCCTCTACATTACTCCCAACCATTAAAAGCTCTATTATTGATCTCTTTCGCCAGACAAAATCTGTTGAAATTACCGACATAAATAAAGTCTTGGATAATGCATTTGTCCAATGTTTCTCCGCATGCAAGGCTCTTCCTGAGATCAACCCTCAAGCTTTACTTACCCAACACAAAGATCACCTTAGTCATTTTCCCGGAGAAGGAGCTAAATTTTTGGACCGAATCATTTCTGATTCATACTTGGAAAATCTTCAAAATCATCCTCAGGATATGCATGATAGTATTAGTCGACACCTTGCTTGGCAGTTACTTACCACAATTCTTCGGACTATATTTAATGAAGTCTCAATAAGCAGCCAGCCAGATTTAGTATTAAGACTTTTTGAACCCATGATGGCTAGCATACATCACGCTGTTTTGAGTTATGGCGTCCAACTAAATTTCTTCCGACTCGCCGAAGCGATGTACCTATCTACGATCCGGCAATATGAAAAAAAATTAACTCAACCAGATGTGATATGGCTGCAAGAGTATAGACAGAAACATCAAACTCGAAAAAGAGGCGACCTCGCTGATTGTATTTATTTAGATCGAGCTATTCTTGGATATATAGAAGTAGAAAATGGGGAGCTCAGACAATCTCCCATTACTGTCTTAACAATGGATGACTCAACTGATGTTTTCAACCGGTTAAAGCTTTTCCGCAATGTTCTAGAAAAACTTCAATCAGAGGTTAAGGACTGGCGGCTCAATCCTGTTTACTCGTGCAAAGTTATTTGTTTAGAACAACACCTCCTGTATAAAGAAACCGTTGAGCACGCGATCCAGCCCACCTCTTCTCTATAAAACTAGCAATTAACCAGTAGCCAAGAAGGTCAAAGTGTGAAGTCTTTCCTTCATTCCAGACCAGTCAAAAGTTCTGAACCCGTCCAATCGCCCCCACTTTTTTCTAATACGTGTGAGCACGATTAAGCTTGATATTCAAGCCTTTTCAAGTTAAGATTTGTCATTGCGGTGCAAGGGCGGTTTAACAAAAAACAATCTTAACACACACGATCCAACCGCTCAGACCATAAACATCAAGAGGTTTGAGCAAATGGCTTCAATACAAAAACGTAAAAATAAAAATGGAACTAGCCACTGGCGTGCAGTTGTTCGCTTAAAAGGCTACCCTACCGTCTGCAATCATTTTGACAGAAAGCAAGAGGCTGAGGATTGGGCACAAGAAGTTGAACGCCAAATCAAGATAGGACAGTTCAAGTTTGACCGAGTTAACACCCACCGTACTTTTGCTGATCTTGTTCAGCGTTATATATCTGATGGTACATTAGAGCATCTAAGAGCACAGAGAGATGCTATCCGCCATATGAACTACTGGAAAGAACGACTTTCTGGCTATGCGCTTGTTCATGTCACGCCAGAACTATTATCCAAGGAAAGACAGCGACTCATAGATATGCCAACCCTTAAAGGCAAAAAGCGCACCTCTGCCACGGTCAACCGCTATATTGCGGCGCTATCTTCTTGCTTAACTTATGCCTGTCGTCGGCTGCGCTGGATTGATGAGAATCCTTGCTTCAACCTGATCAAGCTAAAAGAATCTAAAGGAAGAGATCGCATCTTATCAGAGGATGAAGCATCACGGTTGATCAACTCTTGCCGAGAGAGCAGCAATCCCTACCTCTATTGCATTGTTTTGATGGCCATTACAACAGGTATGCGACAGGGAGAAATCTTACAGCTTAGGTGGGATCAAATAGACTTCAAGAACCAGCTTGCACACTTGAAAGAAACTAAAAATGGCCGACCAAGAAGTGTTCCTTTAGTAGATGAGGTTATTGAGGAGTTGAAACAGCTGCATGAGGCTAAAGATCTTCACAAGCAGTTAGTTTTTGCAAGCAAGACAGCTTTTGGCGAGATTGATATCAAGAAGCCTTGGCAAGCTGCTTTAGCTCGTGCGGGTATCATCAATCTACGTTTTCACGACATCAGGCATAGTTTTGCCACCTTAGCAGCAAGGCAAGGAGCCTCCAATCTTGAGCTTGCCACAGCTATGGGGCATCGGACTTTACAAATGCTCCAACGCTACACACATCTGGAAGCAGATCTTGTAAGAAAGTATTCCGAAGGCATCACCAAAAATCTCAATGTCGGAGCTATGAATGAACAAAGAGCTTGAACCATTGAAAGAGATTTTACGCGGTTTCTTATCTCAAATGAAGAAAAAAGAAGAAATGTGGAAGGCATTAGGTAAAAATATTGCAGGGACTTCTGGTTTTGGAGATGAAGACACGGACCCATGGCCTCGTAAAGAGGCCTGTTGTTGGATATTTGCTGATCTATATGATCATTTCGGTCGGTTTGATCGCACTGCACCTATTGTTGATGCAATGCATGAATTGGCTTTACCGCACTACAAAGGATGGTGGAACCTAAACCGGGACATTCAAATTTATCCTCAACTAATTATTCAACCCCCAACGAAAGAAGAAACTCTAAAAGATTATCTAGAAAGAATTTCATCCGAAATTCATGAAGACAGGTATTGCAAATCAGTTAAGTGGCGCTCTCTTCGTTCTCTAATCTCATATTTAAGAGAGGAGATTTATCCACTTGATGAACGAGGATGTATTGAAGAAGTTTTTCCTGAAGAAATGAAGCTAATCAATGGCAAAATAGCAAAAGAAAACCCACCTACAGCTTACCCAATTGATATTTACACCACAGCAGAAATTTTAAAAGGCTTGGTTGGAGAGATATTAAATGGCAGGCCAAATGCTCAATTTTGTGCGGCAGAAGCCCTCGGACTTTCTATCAAGGAGGAAAATTCGATAGTCGCGATGCTGGACAAATGAGTGCGTATCTTTCGGCTGTAGACGATCAGCTTAAACGTAGTGATGATCAACCAAGTATTGGGATTATCTTATGCAAGACAAAGGACAATATCTTTGCTGAGTACGTTTTAAGGAACTTTAATCGACCTATTGGGGTGGCAGAATTTGAAGTGAAAGTGGTTGAAAAGCTGCCAAAAAAGCTTAAGTCAAGCCTGCCCACAGTTGAAGAGATTGAAGCCGAATTAAGCACAGTCCCCGAAAGCCAAAAGAAACCGAAAAAGACCAAAACAAAAAAGTCTAACAGCCGTTAGACAAATTGGCTGGTTTAGAATGAATTTTAACTGAGATGTTGGCATAATGACCTTCCGTAAAAGAGAAGAGTTAAAAAAAATATATAGAAGGAATCCAACCAATGAAGGCTTTATCAAAGTCAATATTTGCTCTCTTATTATTAGGGTTAGGGTTTACAGGTTTTGCAAACGAACAAACCCCAAAATCAAATGTGGCGCAACAACAGCAAAGCTTTGTTAAGGTCAAGGATGGCTGCCTGTATTATAATGAAATTGGTCAAGGTATTCCAATAATCGTTGTTCACGGTGGTCCTGGCTTGGATCATGGATACTTACAACCCCAGCTATCACAGCTAGCTGCAAATCATAAGTTAATCTTTTATGACCAACGCGGCTCAGGAAAGTCTCTTGAAACGCCATTGGATGAAGACCATATCAATATTCATCAGTTTGTTGAGGATTTAGAAGACTTACGCAAATCGCTTGGCCTCAATAAATTTGTCTTAATGGGACATTCATGGGGTGGACTGCTTGCAATGCAATACGCTGTTGACCACCAAGATCATTTAATTGGACTAATCTTATTGAATAGCGCTCCTGCGGACTACAAAGGACAAAAAGCTTTCATAGATGAATTTGGAGCGAGAACTAAAAATATTCATAATGATATCAAGCCTCTATTTGCATACGAAGACTTCAAAAAATTAAACGCCATGCAAATATCAGATTTATACCGAAAATTGTTTTCTGTTTATGTTTACAATCCTAAGGACATTAAAGATTTAAGTCTGAATTTTAGCGTAGCATCTGGACAAAGCGGCTTTAAAGTAATGGAAGAGATGTCAAAGACATCCTGGCTCCGACCAAATATTGACCTATTTCCAAGCCTCAAAAAGCTATCAGTGCCAACTTTTATCCTTCATGGCAAGCAAGATATTGTACCTGTCTGGACAGCCCAAGAGATAAAAGATGCGATTCCTCAATCTGAAATCGTTGTATTAGATGATTGTGATCACTTTCCCTACATCGAACAACCATCCCAGTTTTTTGATGAATTGAATCATTTCTTAGACAAACTCCAAATCCAAGCAGCTGGTTGCAATTGAAGCGAGGAGTCATACGTGACAGTTAAAACAGAGCGGTTGATTTTACGCCCTTGGCAAGACTCTGACTTGACAGCATTTGCAGCTCTAAATGCTGATCCTAGAGTTCGAGAGTTTTTTCCTGGCCTTTTGAGCCGTGAAGAAAGTGACCATTCCGTCAAACTTGCCTCCGATCATATCGCCAGGTGTGGATGGGGCTTTTGGGCTGCTTCTTTAATTGAAACTGGCGAATTCATCGGTTTTATTGGTCTAGAAGACGTCTATTTTCAAGCACATTTTACGCCAGCAGTTGAGATAGGCTGGAGACTTGCTTTTAACCATTGGGGAAAAGGTTATGCAACAGAAGGTGCAAAAGCCGCTTTAAAATACGGATTTGAAACTCTTAGGTTAGATCAAATTGTTTCATTCTCGACTATGGGTAATATGTGCTCTAGGCATGTTATGGAAAAGATTGGCATGCACCACCGCACTCAAGATGATTTCGATCATCCAAATTGGTGCCGAGAACGCACAGGTTTTAACTACAAAATCGGGGATTTTGGATGTGGAGAAGCCAAATTAGCTGAAGCGATAAACGGTACGCACACCATCTATTCATTTGATCACATTGCGATCAATGATAACGTCATCGCATGCGATTTGGCTAACGTCCCACTTGAAGACGAAATTTTAGATGTAGCTCTCTTTTCCTTATCTTTAATGGGAAAAAACTTCTCAGACTATCTAAAAGAAGCTCAAAGAACACTGCGACTCGACGGTATTCTTATCATCTTTGAGCCAACTTCTCGATTCATAAACGACAAAGGTACCGACCACTCCACTCAATTCGCAAAAGACTTAGAGCAGTTTGGATTTTCAGGCGGTACAGTCGAAACGCTCGGTCTTTTTACGCGTATTCAAGCAATAAAACGATTCAAGAATCCAAGAAGTGACATAATTATTGCATTTAAAAACCACTAATTTTTCATAGGTAAGCTGAATGGCTAAAAAAATTAAAAAAAAAATCACTCCTGATCGTCAGACCATTTTCAACGCAGCTAAAGATAATCTCAATGCTCTTGTAAAACATCATTTATTCGCGCACAAAATTGGAAATATCAGAGCTAGTGGGGATTTTATAGAGAGTGGATTTCGCTCATTGCTACGACAAATCCTCCCTAAACGCTTCTACGTTACTTCTGGTCACATATGGAATGGGGATACTCAAAAAATTTCCGGTCAATGCGACATAATTATCGCAGATACTAACGTTGTTCACTCTTTAATGCTTGCCGAAAATACCGAAGTTCAATTCGATGTAATACCAGTCGAAGCAGTCGTAGGAGTCTTTGAAGTAAAATCTAAGCTCAGTTTTACCCAAAGCGATTCACAGTCGATTCATAAATCATTAAATCATCTGGATGAAATAAAAAAACAGGCTGCTTTAGATAAAACGAACCAGCTGAGAATTTTACCAGGAGGATTCGTATTGGGTGATTTATGCGGAGGTTTCTATACAAATCCTCTTCTAGGGATTTTATCGGCGGATTGTTCAGATGGATTTAATAACCCTAGCAAGGTAAGTGCTCTTGCACCTCTGTATGATAAGGCTCAAATTGATATTATCTTGAGTGCCAGCGGCTTCCTCCTGGCTCCTACAGTATCTGAAAATAAATTCCGTATTGATCCAGCTGGGAACCGTTTTTTACAAGGTAGCTCAACATATGAATATCTTTTTACTGAAAAAGACAATCAATTTGCTCTTGCTACAGGTATAGGGCTAATTCTTGATTATTTATCCAGGACTGCAGGACGCCCTATCAAAAATATTTCAAATTACTTCTTCCCACAAGAAAACCAGAATTTGTTCCAAACAAAGAAACAAATTCAGTCACCCTAAGAAGGAATAAAGCCCTTGTACGCATAAAACTGGCAATTAACCACTAGCTAAGCAGGTCAAAACGTGAAGTTTTTCCTTCATTCCAACCCAATCAAAAGTTCTGAAGCCGTCCAATCGCCCCCATCTTTCCCAAATTCCTTTGTTTTTATTTTCTCTTAGGAAATATCTCCTCATCTTCTAACAACTTCTTCAATGTGAAAACCATCCAAAAAGTCGATCCGCCCTGCAGGGGCAGCATAATTGAAAATCACAACTTTTTCATTTAAATTCATTTCACTTAACCTTGAAAATCGGCTTGAGAGTAGCTCCATACCAAACTTAAAATGTGTGATTTAAAACTCATCCAGACATCACGATGTTCCGTACAATTGAACTAAATTTTCAAGCAAATTTCTTGATTGAATTCCCAGGCGAGATTCCAATACTTCAAGAAATTGGATCTAAAAACGCCTTTCAAGAATTTGTGATCCCTTCTCTTAACGTTAATCATGAAATTGATCAATTCATTTAGATCGTCATTTACAGTTTGAATTAAAAAAATTCGAATTGGTGTATTTTGCAAATAGATACTAAAAAGAGACAATTATTAAACATTTTTCAATTTTCGAATAAACACTAAAATCTCTTCTCACCTTTTTGTGGGCATTCGATCAAAACACTTTCTCTCCAATTGTTCCCTACTTATATTGGCTCTATTCAGAAATAAGGCGTTTTAATATTATTTCGCCGATGCATTAAATTTACATCGACGTTGATGAGTTCAATACTTGTACAAAGTCGAGATTACAACATGAGAGAGGTAGCAATGTCAATGTTTGTACGCCCCGGAGGATTAGGATTTAGTGATAGTTTCACTGCATTAGATATCAAAAACCGAGCAGATAGAGATGGGATTGAGAGAAAAAAAGCTAAGATGCGGGAAAAATCTCGGACAACGCTTTCTGAAATAGATGAACTGGCAAAATCCTGTTCGACTACTCAGGATAAAGAGTTTCTAGTAGAATTAAAAAAAGTATGCCTATCAATATTTCAAACGATTAAAGAATTTCCCACAAATTCAAGTGCAATAGAATTAAAATCCCAAATAAATTCATTGACAGCTCATACATTTGAAAAACTAAAATATTTTGTTACTGATGATGAAGATATTCAGGTCGAGTTAATTCACACAGTGAAACCTCTTCTGCAAAAAGAAGTCAATTACCATTATGACTGCTTTTTACAAGCACAAACACCACCTGATGATCCTGCATTCTACGAATTTTTGGATATGAGAAAAGATTCCAAGGTCAAACTAGCCAAAGAAGAGGCGTTAAATAAGATTAAGATATTGCTTAGCGAGGGTAGTAAATTTTTTCAGAGAAACGACGTACTCTTATGTGTTGACATTGCCCCATGGGAAAGAGGAAAAGAACTTGACAAGGTATGGGTCAAAGATTTGGCTGATGATCTTAAAGTAGCCTCAATTAAAGCAAATACGATAGCTGAAGCTTTGGAAAAATCAGAATCTCCTGCTCGTTTACAAGGTTCATACCTAAATGGATCTGGACTACCTAAAGTTGTTGTGGTAATTGCTACAGACTCATTACATAAAGCGAAATCTGAAAACAGTCTCTGCGGTCAAAAAGAAGAAATGTGGCTTGATGCGATTGAAGGAATAAGAGGACTTCAAAGAAAAATCATCCCAGTTCGGTTAGGTGCTCATCAAACTTTTTGGCCAAACGGTCGCTATCATCATAATGATTTTCAGGAGCCTTTATTAACACAATTTCCTGTCCCAAGAAAGGGATATTTCACTGTTTTATTTAATGACATCATACAACCATTGATAAAAAAAGAAGACCTTCAAAGATACGCTGAAATTGTCGATACGTTTAATCAAAAAATCAAAGAAAATTAAAGGCAACTCTATGAATAATCTTACCTTTCAAAGACCTTCCGGTGGTTTTTCGGATAAACTGACTAGTGAAACAGTCCAGCAAAAACATGAGGATCAAGAAAAAAAAGTTTATAAAAAAAAGAAAAAAGAAATTCAAAATTACGTTTTAAAATACTTCAATGAAATGTCATGGGAATTTGATACCCAAAATATCGGCCATTCCACACTTTCAAAACTTCAATCTAAAATGACCAAACGGGGATTTTCTTGTAAGCATATGAAGGCAGAGTATTGCCCGGGGGGAATGGGTGACCATGGTGGTTTTACTAAACCAAAACTAATAGTATCTCTTACCGAAAACCCTATTGAAGAAGATGATGGATACTTCAGTGATGGTTGGGAGCCTAAATTTAAAGCGTCGGAAATAAAAAAGAAAATTCAAGAGTCTTTGAATAAGCAATATCAAGAATTAACCTCTAAAATTGAAGCTACAATTCTCAAATATCCCGGGTATCATGAATATACATTAAAACCGAATTCGATTTCACCTATTGTGATGGGATGGGTAAAAGAATCCTTAGAAGAGCGTGGTTTAATTGTGAAGCATGTGAATGAAATGTGCCCAAGTGATATTGGAGGGTCTTACACTGAATTCACCAATTATTGGAAAATCATTAACCCTAAAATTAACAATTATCGAAGCACAGAAATTTATTTATAACGGATAAGAGGATTCAAACCAATCAATTAAGGAGAGGTCGTTAGACCTCTCTAAAAGATCGATTAAAAAAGACAAATTCCTGCTATCCATTGTGTTCAGGAATTTTGATGGTGAGGAGATTTTAATGACCATATCTTATGCAGAAGCAACGACATTCATCAAACCAATCTCTCACGCTCAAGCCCCACATTTTTCGGAAAAAGGGCAAGTCGAACAATATGCCAATAATTCGACATATCAGTGGGATGGTGCCATGAAGATTTTTGAATTATTTAGATTCAATGGAACTGAAAGGGTGCTTGACCTTGGGTGTGGCGATGGAAAAGTGACTGATCATCTTTGCCAACATCGCACCAAAAACCATGTTCGGGGCATTGACATCTCGGAAAAAATGATAGAAAGAGCCTCGCAGAGCTATTTTAATCCACGTCTCACTTTTTAGAGTCGCAGACATGACTAACTTCTCAACTGAAGAAAAATACGATGTTGTTCATGCCGGATATTCTCTTCACTATGGAGATGCAGAAAAAGCTTTGATCTGCATGTTAAGGTGCTTAAAACCCGGTGGAGCAGCTCTTATTACATTACCTGGTAAGTTTGACAGTTCACTGGCTGTTCATTCAGACCGTCTCTCACGATCTGAGAAATGGAAGAATGACTTTAGAGAATTTAAAAGCACACGAACATACTATAATTCTAGAGAATTTTCTGAGTTGCTATATAAAGTGGGGTTTATCCCCAAACATGTTGAGACGATCCTGCAAAAGGTCGAATTTTCCGATCAAGATGCAATAGAAGCCTACTATTTACCAGTTTCCGCCCATGCACACTACCTCCCTGAATTTCAGCGCGCTGACTTTATTTCTGATCTCATTTCGTTAGTTCTAAGTGAAAATTATGAAATTGAGGCCACAGAAAAACCCTTTATCTATCAAAATAAGCTAGAAGTGATCGCTATCAAACCCAGCTCAGAATGCTGTGCACTGTTTACTGACAAATAGATGGTTCCTCCACAAGATAGATATTCCTCTTCTAGTTGACCCATATTATGGGTCAACTAGAAGAGGTTCTGTATCTATTTCAAGTCCTAATTTTCATAAAACTAGATGGAGAAAAAGTTTTTCCTGGACTACTGGTATTAAGACGTTAGCGCATGGTGTTCAACTTCGAGCAAAGCGTGTAAAGCGTCTTCCAATTTTGGATGAGCAAAAGTAAAAGACGATTCTAACAGTTTTTTTGGTTCTACACGAATGCTACTTAATAATAATTCCTCTGCCATTTCACCAAAGATAACGCGTGCAGCGAAAGCTGGCATTGATAAAATGGTGGGACGATTTAAGGCTTTGCCTAAAGCATGTGTAAATTCCTGATTCGTCACAGGAAAAGGCGATACCATATTGACTGGCCCCTTTAAAGAAGGAGTTTTAATGACATGATCGATGGCATGCATAAGGTCTTGCAGAGTTATCCAACTCATGTATTGTTTTCCTGTCCCTAACATACCTCCTAAACCTAGTTTGAAGGGTAAAAGCATCTGCTTTAAAGCGCCTCCTTTTGGAGTCATAATCAATCCAAATCGTGTACAAACAGTGCGAATGCTTGCAGGAGCTTGTACGGAAGCTTCCCATTCTTTGCAAACTTTCGACAAAAAGCTTGTACCTGCCGGTGAACTTTCATCGAGAATTGCATCTCCTTCCTGGTTCCCGTAATAGCCTATAGCAGAAGCATTAATCCATGTTCGAGGAGGAGCCTTAAGCTGATGCAATGTTTTACTTAATAGTTGGGTGCTCTTCAGCCGACTATTTAAAATTTTCTTCTTCTTAAAGTCATTCCATCTGCCATGCGCAATATTTTCTCCCGCAAGGTTAATTAAAATATCTGTTCCCTCAAGAAGGTCTGAATCAATATTTCCAGCTTCCGGATCCCAACCAATTTCGTCATGAGCCAATCCCCCTTTTTTTCGGACGAGGCGTTTAACAAGATGCCCTTGATCTCTAAAAAAAGAGGTTAAAGCAGCTCCAACTAAACCTGAAGAACCTGAAATTACAATATCCATTCACTCACTCCAATGTTAGAATTCAAACAAGGTCACATGCATCGTCAGGCATCCAATGGGCATCTTTTCCTTCCCATTTAATATTGCATCCAATCGGATTCAACATAGGGGTGGAAATCGATTTCCCTGATAAAAGCTCTGTTAACACGCGATCTAAATCATTTTCTTTCATTTCTTTTGTATTTCGAGGGCGATCAACACCCCTTCCCGTGTAGACTAAAGTGCGATTTTTGTCGAACACATAAAAATGGGGCGTACGGAGAGCACCATATTTTTTTGCCACCTCTTGGCTTTCATCATACAGGTAAAGCCATGGAAAGTGATGCTCTTGCATTCTTTGAACCATGTGCTCAAAAGAATCTTCTGGGTAGGTGTTTTTGCTATTTGAATTGATTCCGACAAATATGACCCCTTGTGGCATAAACTTTTCTGCTGTTTGGTGAGTCACCTCGTCCGATCCAATTACATAGGGGCAATGGTTACATGTAAAAAAGAGTACAAGAACGGGATACTTTTCAAAATCTTTTAAAGCATAGGTTTTTCCATCTGTAGCCGGTAAGGAAAAATTGGGAGCTTTTTCCCCGATAGGTAGCGTAAAAGGCATATTTTCTCTCCAAAACATATATAAGCTTTATTCACGGCGCATTATTTCTTTTTTCCACAATCTTGTCAATTTACCGTTTTTAAATTTTTTATATATTTCCTTTTTTGTGCTTAGAACAGATTAAAACGAACGACTTACGGAAAATTAATTTCCCTAAATTCCTCAATATAGCATACTGGCTCGCACTCGTTAATCATTTGATTTTTATAACAGATATAATTTCAAAAGTATGGAAAATTTATGCAGCAAGACATTGAGGAAAAGGCACAAAAAGGTGATTTACAGGCACAAGCTGAGCTTGGAAGGTACTTTCTTGATCAAGAAAGCTATCCACAAGCTAAATTTTGGTTAGAAAAAGCAGCGATGCAAAATGATGCTTCTTCTCAATATCTTCTCGGCAATATGTACGTTAATGGACTGGATGGAGAACCGAATTACACGCTAGCCAGAGAATGGATCCAAAAAGCCGCTGAGCAAAGAAACGTCGACGCTATGGTAGATCTCAGCTCTTTCTATCAAGATGGCACAGGAGGATGTGAAATCAGTCCTGAAAAAGAAAAGTATTGGCTCGAACAAGCCGCCATTTTAGGCGATGAAGAAGCACAACTTGAACTAGGTTTGATTTTTCAAGCGGAAGAGAATATGGAATCTGCTAAAAAATGGTTTGAGGAAGCTTTTACTGCTTATCAATCAGACCGAGCGGCTTACTTTCTTGGTCGACTATACTTAGAAAATGCTGAAGAAAAAGCAACCAAAGAATTGGCATATGACTGGTTAAAAAAAGCTGTCGATCTTGGAAATGCAAATGCCCTGGGATTCTTAGCAAAACTTCAGGCAACTGAAATGTGGCGCGATATAGAAGATACCCAAGGTTTTTAATCAAATAAAGCCTCTTACACATGAATGTGAAAGAGGCCTTTTGTTTTATCGAGCCGCTTTGATTTCTTCAAAAGCTTCTAACGCTGCCAAGCGAGCTTCATCATGATTAACAATGGGATATGGATAGGTTTGTCCAAGCTTAACACCTGCTTTTTCTAGTACATCTAGAGGTGCTTCCCAGGGTTTATGAATCCATTTATCAGGAAGATTAGCAATTTCAGGGACCCATTTTCTCACATAGCTACCTTCAGGATCGAATTTCTCTCCTTGCGTAATAGGATTGAATATGCGGAAATAGGGAGCGGCATCAGCTCCCGAACCTGCAACCCATTGCCAGCCTAAAGTATTATTCGCTAGATCGGCATCCACAAGGGTATCCCAAAACCATTGTGCCCCTGTTTGCCAAGGAAGAAGCAAGTCTTTTACCAAAAAAGACCCCACCACCATGCGTGCTCGATTGTGCATCCAACCAGTCATCCACAGCTGCCGCATTCCCGCATCAACAAAGGGATAACCTGTCATTCCTTTTTGCCAGACTTTCAACAGTTTTTTATTTTCTTTCCAGGGAAAATAGGCAAACTCTTGTCGTAAAGGCTCTTCTGGGGTTTTAGGAAAATGGTAGAGCAAATGGTAAGCAAAATCACGCCAACCGAGCTGCCTTAAATAGGGTTCGGCTTCTTGGAATCCAAGCTTTTTCACAATTTCATCCCAAACCATTCTGACACTTATTTCACCAAAATGCAGATAGGGCGACAAACGAGACACCCCGGGCAAATCGGGGCGATCCCGCCTTTCATTGTAATCATGTGCTCCCCCTTCAAGAAAGTATGACAAAAATTCTTTAGCATACACACTTCCAGGCTTCCAGGTATGGGCAATCCCCTCATCCCAAGAAGTTGTTGGGAGCAATTTTAAATCTTCGATATGGAGAGAATCGACCTCAACAATCTTTCCTTTCACACCAATGGGTGCCGACAATGGAGCAAGCGGCTGTTCTTTAGCCAAACAATTTTTCCAAAAAAAAGTGAAAACCTGAAAAGGCTTCCCTTGCTTATTTTGAATGCTCCAAGGTTCGTACAATACATTTCCCGGAAAACTTTTAGCTAAAAGGCCTTCTTCCGAAAGCTTTGATTTAACCTGGATGTCCCTTTTAATGGCATAAGGCTCATAGCGCCGTGACCAGAATACGGCATCGGCATTCGTTTCCTTAATCACATCGCGCAAACAATCTAGGCTTTTCCCTTTACGAATGATCAGGGGTAAACCTAAGGATCGTAGATCATTTTCTAAAGACTTTAAAGAATGATGCAGCCACCACTTGCTCGCTCCACCCAAAGGCCAATGCCCTTCTTCTTGAGGAGACCAAATGTAAAGAGGAATGACACTTCCTCTTTGTGCTGCAGCGTCTAGGGCCGGATGATCTTCAATGCGCAAATCTTGACGCATCCATACGATGGTGACTTTTGCCATACTAATTCCTTATGGTTGTACGAATGGACCTACAGAAAGTGTCCCGACTATAGATCCCTCTTTAATTTTTTCATGCAGATTTCCCGGCAGGTAGATTTCAACTTCCTCTCCAGTACTTTGCTTGAAAACTCGGCTCATAGATTTTTCCGTTAATTCCCCTTTTTCCATAGTTTCCTTTTTTCGAAAAGAACCAAAAAAGAATAAGACAAATTTTATCAGAGGAGGGTGAATTTTTTTCGGAGTTCGAGAGACCCCCTTGACTAATTTTTTTAATAAAGGATTAGAGGGCGTGATTTTAAGAATAGACAACTTGTAGTGATTCACAATGATTTTTTTCCCTAAAGCCGCCTTTAACTTAAAGTGGGCCCAATGGGAACAATTTTCCCAAGGAAATTGGAAAATTAAAAATCCTTCGCGAGATAAAAGAATATCTTGGCGAATCAATTCCATTAATTTTTTCCCTAAATCTTCTTCGACTAAATAGGGAACCGAGGCTTGTTGACGTCGGGAATAGCATTGATTTTCATCGCCATAAGCAATCTTTCCCTCAAAAGTCCCCATAATAAATTTTAAGCGGCCCAAAAATCCTTTAGGAAATTGGCTGGCAAATTTGCCAATAGGTACTAGCATATAGTGATCTGGTCCTGCTGGAATATAAATATCTAAATATCCGTGGTTTGCATCCAAATCTAATCCAGGAGATTCCTTGGATGCCTTCTCTATCACTAGCCATTTACCTCCATTCAGGTGTCCAGCTACGTCTGTTGCACAGCCTTCTTTATTGATTGCTTGGGGATGACGTCGGCTCACCTCTTGTCGACTCACAATTTCAAATACTGGATAACGTTCCCACCATGGAATGTTCGGTTGAGTCATGTCAATTGGTTCATAACAATTTTTTTCGGCATTATAGTGATCATGCACGTGCACATTAAAACGTGTCACGCCATTAGGGCCAAAAATTGCAAAATTGCCTGGATCATCATTTTTTGCTTTAAAAACGTCTAAAACATTTTTAATATCAACTTTGAGATGTCCATCGAATGTCACAGAGCTCTTTTCATCTAAAATATTGACTTTTTTGCCTTCAACTTTAAGGGTAACCACTTTTCGCTGGATACTTCCATCTCGTTCCGTTTCTACTGAAAGTAATTGTTTTCCGAAACGTCCAATCCATCCAACTAATAAACATTCTTCCATCCTCTTATAAATAGAATAGAATTCAATATATTCCTGAACACCGTAGCGATCACGCAAAAGCCTTTTAAAGCATTCTTCCTTTTGATAAGGATCTTTCAGGAGCATTTTCACAAATTTAGGATATTGACAGAGATTTCTTATAATGTTCTGCTCTGTTGGTGTAATCGCTTTTTCGGAATAAACGGTTTGTCGTTCTTTCCATCCCTTAAAAGCTTCTGTAATCGCATCCTTAAGCTGCTCGTCGATGTGTTCGGCTTTTTGTAAATCAAGCCCCCCTAATTCCTTTCCAACTCGATACTTTAAGGCTATTGTACGCATCTTTAAGGCTCTTAGAGCACCTTGATTTTTTTTAGAGTTGGAAGATTGTAAGCGTTTTTTAATCTCTTTTGAAGCTTTCAAAATTCCTTCAAATTTTTCCTTTTGTTTGTTTTCAATTACTCCTTGAGTGGAAAACACAACAGGAATGCGCTCTTGCTGATCTAAAAAAGCATTAAAAGCTTTTGCTACTTCACGCATGCGCGTTTGTTCTAAGCGAAAAAGGCGTCGACAAAATGATTTAGCACCTTTTTCAATGTGCCATTCATTATTTTGATAACGAATCGCTTTATCTTGTTCTAACATCTGGGTGAATTCGGATAAGTTCTCTTCTATTTTTGCCATTTTAAAACTCTTATGGTGTAATCGGTCGTTTATTTATGTTCAGATATGAAATTTTATGCAACAAAGACTCAACTTTTTTTAACAAAACCTCCTCAGGAAAAAGAAAATTAGAAAATGGTATTGGTATGTAAAAAAATAAAAGATTCAGCTAAACTATTGCAAACGAAAACAATCTAAGGTTGACTAATGATCGGAAGAAATGACCCTTGCTGGTGCGGAAGTTGGAAAAAATGGAAAAAATGCCATTACCCTCTTGAAGAAGGCGGCATTACGCAAAATACTCCCAAATCTGTAGCCGAGCAGTATTATAATGAATATGATATTATTATTAAGACAGAAGAACAAATTGCAGGGATTCGCGCTGCCTGCCATTTAGCAGCAAAAATTCTTGATGAAACCTGTGCTCTTGCTAAAGCTGGAGTAACAACCCAAGAGCTGAATGACTTTGCTGATAAAATGCACCGCGAAGCAGGAGCGATTCCAGCTCCCCTCAATTATGGACACCCTCCCTTTCCCAAAAGCATTTGTACATCTTTGAATGAAGTGATTTGTCACGGAATTCCAAATGATATCCCTTTACATGATGGAGATATTTTAAATGTAGATGTCACATGCATTTTAAATGGATACTACGGAGATTGCAGTCGAATGGTTGTGATTGGAGGGAAAACAACACCTGAACGACAACTGGTTGTCGATGTTTCCTATGAATGTTTGATGAGAGCTTGTGCCATTTTAAAACCTGGTGTCTTCGTCTCTGATATTGGTAAGGTCATTGAACCCTATGCCATTTCCCGTGGGTGCTCTGTGGTCAATCAATTCGTCGCCCATGGTGTTGGAGTGGGTTTCCATGAAGGACCTCAAATTCCTCATTATCAAAACTCAATGCACATTCCTTTAGTGGCCGGTATGACCTTTACAATTGAGCCGATGATTAATGCGGGTGTACGTGGAGCTGTAGTTGACCGCAAAGATCAATGGACAGCAAGGACAAAAGATGGAAAAGCCAGCGGACAATGGGAGCACACGCTCTTAATTACCCCAACTGGCTATGAAATTTTGACTCCTTGGAAACACCCCTAAAAGGGAGAAGTCCCATTGCGACTTTTCATCATTTGGTTGAGAAAGCTATTGTTTATTTCTTCTCCTTGCAAAACAAAATAAAGGAGAATCATTCCAAAACCAAAAGCTGGGCTTAAAGTCGCAATGAAAAGTCCTAAAGCAATCACCACAGCTTTTTTCAATTGCTTCCAGTAGCGAATTGTTTGCTTATTGAAAGGTTCAAACTTCCAAAGCAATCCAAAAGCGAATAGTGCATTGCAAAGAACAACTATTAGCAAGATGGGAATGACAACAACAAGAACAAGCGACGCAAAAAAAGTGAGAACGCGTAAAAGCCAGGGGTAGCGCGCTTTTTCCAGCTCATTAATCGAAGCATAGAGATTTTCTTCTCGAGTGCTTTTTCTCGATTCTTCCTGGTCTGGCTCGATTTGAATATCATCAATATAGATAAATTCAGGAAGTTTTTGTGGAGTCATGCCCCCATTTTTATTAGGGTCTCCATTTTTTGATGAAGGGTCTTGATTGCCCGACGGAAATTCATACCGTACCATAAAGTGCCTCGAATAAGTTAACCTTAGAAAATTCTCTACACTTTACTCTTTAAACGTATTTTATTCACCCCATTTAATGCAGCCACACGGTAACCTTCTGCGTAGGTGGGATAGTTAAATACATGGTCGATAAAATAATCGATGCGCGCTCTAAAGCTCATCGCTATTTGACCAATGTGAATCACTTCTGTCGCACTACGCCCGATTACGTGCACACCTAAAATTTCTAAAGTCTCGGCGTGAAACAAAATCTTAAACATCCCCGTATTGCTACCTGCAATGTGGCTACGTGCAATTTCATAGTAATAGGCGCGCCCTACCTCGTAATGAAATCCCATATGTTCCAATTGCTCTTCAGTATACCCGCAACTTGAGATCTCAGGAATTGTGTAAATCCCAATCGGGTAAACGGAAGGGAAATAATGCGTTTGCACACCACACGCATGCAAAGCCGCCAAGCGCCCTTGTTCCATGCTTGTGGAAGCTAGACAAGGTCCGCCAATTACATCCCCAACTGCATAGATATGAGAGGACTCTGTTTGAAAAAGCGCATTCACTGGGATATACCCTTTTGAGTTTAACTTTAATCCTGCATTTTCTATGCCCAAAGTATCCACATTCGCTTTTCTTCCCAAGGCATATAGCAAACAGTCGGCCTTGCAAACTGTCCCATCTTTAAATTTCACAACAGCCTTGTTTCCTACGCGGGAAATTTCTTCCGGCTCCTTATGCCCCATAAATTTTAAACCAATATCTGTTAAAGCAGTCTGTAAATGAATGCCAATTTCGGCATCAACAAAAGGTAGAATATGTTCTTTTTTATCAATGATGGTGACTTCTGTTCCTAGAGCTGCAAAAAAGCTGGCGTACTCGGACCCAATAATCCCACCCCCTAAGACAAGCATGCTCTTAGGAACAAAGTCTAAACCGAGTAAGCGGGTTGAATCTAAGATGACATCATCATCAAAAGGGACTTCGGGAGGATTGCGGGGTTGCGATCCTGTCGCAATCATAAACATCTCAGAACGAATCTGATACAACTGCCTAAAATCC
Organism: Parachlamydia sp.; assembly: GCF_050255895.1. NCBI lineage: Bacteria > Pseudomonadati > Chlamydiota > Chlamydiia > Parachlamydiales > Parachlamydiaceae > Parachlamydia > Parachlamydia sp. The sequence continues at coordinate 13,052 of NZ_JBFWIR010000009.1, read as the reverse complement.
GCATTTGTAATTGTCATGCGATTAGAGGCTTCGAAGTACGCATTTCCCTGGATAAATTGAATGTTATTTTTTTTGAATTGTCTTTGGAGCATGTGCTTTTCTTCATCAATGACTTTATAAAGACGATTATTCAAGTCATGGATGGAAACTTCTTGAATGAAATGGGCATCCCCATAAAAACTTCGCTCATGATAGCGCGTTAAATCGATGATTGCTTCGCGTAAAGTTTTAGATGGAATAGTCCCTGAAAATAAGCAATTCCCTCCCGGCTCCGGGAGTTTTTCAATAACCACGACTTTTTTCCCAAGCTTAGCAGCCTGAATTGCGGCTTTCTGCCCAGCAGGTCCAGCCCCAATTACAGCAAGATCCACATTTATCTGTTCCATAGCGCATATTCCTGTTGTGGAAATTTTTGACCAACTACAAAAATTTGCAGCCATCCTTGTCCTTGGTATAACCTTGATCATCCACATTCATTTTAAATACTCAAGATTTTTTTATGTATTTCACTATATTGCATATTCTCTTGTTTGTTATAATAGGATTAGACTGGTAACCCGGGAGAAGAGAACAATGGCCAAGACAAATTTTACAAAAGTTGAGGAAGCTTTAGCGGAAGGCTTACGCAAAATGACAGTCAGCAAGCTCTTAAATGAAGCTGACCAACACACAAAAAAGCAGGAAAAATCTAACAAAGATGAGCTTTCACTTTTAGTTGCATCTCTTCGTCACGAATTCACATGGTATGCGAAACGCGATGAATACTTTGTGCTCAAATTGGAAGTGGAAAAAGGCCATATCAAGCAATTACTCAAACAAAAAGATCCTTATACGAAAGAACAAATTGCTGAGTTGGAAGAATTAAAAACTAAAATCGAAAAATACAAGAAAAGCGTAGAGCCTGAAAATTCAGATTCTGAAAACGAGCGTATTATTGAATCCGAATTGAAAAGTCAAAAAACAAAACGTTTTAACACTCGAGACAAATGGTTGCCTTTGCATTAAAGGCCGAGCAAGCTCGGCCTTTTACTTTAGCTAGCTTTATGCTGAGAACGCACTTGGCGAACATATGCAGCTACCCCACCCTCTTTCTTCTCAAGAGTGCGCAATCCTGAAATAGACAAATTAGGAATGCTGACAAAGCGGTTTTCTTCTGCAAGCCATAATTTACGATCTGCTAAATTTGCTTTAAAGCGACGCTTTGTTTTGCCTGTCACTTTAAGACCAATTCCTTTTTTCTTTTTCGCAATACCACGGATAGCATATTTAAATCCGCGCGTTGTTTTTTTTCCAGTTACTGGACAAACCTTAGACATGAAAATCTCCAGAATAATAGCGTATTGTATATGTAAAGAGCGTAGTGTAACATAAACTCTCTTACCAAACAAGTAGTTTTGTCAGGAAAAACAAACAATTGTTTGCTCTTACCTTATGCGTCCATTTCAGATATTCCCCTAATCCCACGACTCAGAAAAGCTCAATGACGACTCAAAAGGAATTAAATAAAAAGCTACAGAACAATATTCTTATTGCCCTGTAGCTTAATTTTATCTCAACTAACCTAATTGTTAATCTTCACCTTGATAACTGCTATCAATCAACCACGAATCAGTGATTGAATTAGTAATATTACTAGAGCTTCCAGCATCTACTATCCTCTGCTGCAAGGATATCGTTTCTTTAGGTGCGTTAGCACTGGTAAATGCACGAGCCATTCGGAAGAAAGGTTCTCTTCCATCGCGTGGCAGGAGCGCTTCCTCATCAATCTCTTTTAGCTTATTCAAGCTATCTGTCATACGTTTACCACGCTTCATTATCGCATCGGTAGTGTTTTGATACACAACATTTGGATTTGATCTTGCTGCACGGATCGCTAACAATTCTCTCATCGCTCTTTCATACTTATCTGCGTTACTCACATAATCTCGTAATTTAGACAATTTAGTATCAGTATCGTTAAATGCTTTGTTTAGCAGATTAAATGCAGTCTGTAGTTGTCGTTCGTTACGAGGTTCTAAACCTACAATTTGCCTGAATTCCTCAAATTTTTCTTTGAGATTCTTGTATGACTCACTAAATACACGAGCAAATTCTATAATAGCATCTGCTTGCCGAATGATCTGATTATTATTAATAGTAGGTCCATTACCAGTTTCGGTTGATGGTTCAAGTTCTCCCGAACTATTGACATCTTCGCCTTCATCTTCATGTCCCCCCAGATCTATTCGTCTTTGTGCCACACGACTCTTCAAATTGTCGTCTACACGAGGCTGAGGCGGAGCTAAAGGTCGTGGAGGCTGAGATGATGAATTAGGCATGCCGATAGGGGGGGGAGTTGGTATAGTGGGCTGCGGCGGTGGAGCTGGAACATAAGGTGGAGCATCAGGTATTAAGTGTGGCTCTGTAGGAATTTCAGCTTGCACTTGAGGCTCAGGAGAACCTAAACGCGTATCATCTGGTTGCTCTTCTTCCCGCTGCACTACTGAACTTCTTGGAATAGGAAGATCATCTAGCGGTCTTGGTCTTTCCGGAGATACATTTCTAGAACCAGCATCTAAAGATCCTCGCCTTGCAGAACTATCTTCAGCTTTTTTTGAAGAACTTAGATCTAATGAACGTGTTCTGTCTCTTCTATAAGTATTACCAGAAAATGAATCATTACCTTGTCTTGAAGATCCAAATGATGTTGAAGCAGATCCATTACCGCCCTCGCTTGATTCAGAAGCTTCATCTTCACTATCACTTAACTCTTCTCTTTCACTTCGAGGCTGTTCTTGGTCATCTACACGATCTGAATCATCTGCGAAACGTAAATTGCCGCGGCTTGAGACTGACCCACTGCTAATTTCTTTTTCAGAAGGCTCTCCTTCATCAAGTTGAATACTTCCTCTTACAGTTTCGGATAACGAACCACTTGAGCTTTGGGAAGACGGTTCAGATCCATGATTCGTTGATCCCGCATCAGTACTTAAAGAGGAGGAACTCGTCTCTGCGCAAGAAGAATCTGTTGATGGAGATGATGAGGAAGAATGGGCTCCTAAATGAGAATCGTCTTCTGAGAAAGAATCGGTGTCTAAGAGATCGTTAGTTGCGTCATTTCTTGAATCTTGAGGATCTTGTCTTGTGCTTTCAGTTGAATCTAGACTTGAATCTTGAGGGTCTTGCTCATACCCATGGATCCATCCATGCTTTTTTTCGAAGGGTAGGTATTCTTTTTTATGAGATGAGTAAAAACTCTCGATAGCTCTATCTATCTCGCGTGTTTCATCAGATCCGATAAGCTTTTTTAAATCGTCATTTTTATTGATGTCTTTGATTCCAACACGTCTTGCTAGATCTTCTATTTTTTTAATCCTCTCTTGTGTCAAAAAAGCACCATTTTTTTTCCCAAAGGCAATAAAATGCAATACACGAAGTTGTGTCAGCTTCTTTCTATCCTTTCGAAAGAAATTACGAAAACTTCCAAAAAGCCCAACTTCTTCAAGCGTGCCATCTTTTTTCACAACAAGGCTACCACCAATCCATTTTTTTTTCGAAAATTTCTTTAAATCCTCAAGATAATTATGACCGGGTTTATCGTAATGATTATTAAATTTATAGTCCCGGTAATTAAAATCATTCATAAAAAATCCTTTGTAACGAAGACATGTGGCATACTTAAACAAGCGCAAATTGCAAATAGAATGCCAGTCTTTCAAATAAACTACATTAATATCAAAAATATTATAGCAATAAAAAGCAAATACAGTCAAATTTATTAATAAAAACACAACAACATAAAAAATTATTTAAATAAACCATTGCAAGATTCTTTTTATTAGATTAGATCCGGCGTGATTTTATTTTCTTGTTTTCCATGCAAGAACACTAAGTAGCAATTGCATAAACAAAATTTAATTTACAGTCGAATTTTTCATAAAAAACTTTTGGAAAGCAAAACCACTTATTATACATTAAAAATATACACAAATGTAAGTGGATCAATCCACAAAAATTTGTTTGATAATACTGAAGTAATGATTGTCTTAGATAATGGCTTAGAGCAAAGCATCTCATGCCATTTTTTATGCAGAACAGATTGCAAAAAACAAATTTTATAATGATAAGTTGAGTTGATTTGGACACGTCAGATACAGAGAACTTTTACTCAAAAAAAGACGCAAACTATTTTTACCAGGCTGAGAAATGATTGTTTCTCAACCTGGTTATTTTCCTAGGACACAACGCTTCCTGGAGCTAAATTTTCAATAGAGAGAACCTCTAAGGAATCTTGCCACTGACCAGCTAAAACCATGCCTTGACTCTCAATTCCCATTAAAGTGGCGGGCTTTAAATTTGCAACAACCACAATTTTCTTTCCTATGAGTTGCTCAGGCTTATAGGCCAGGTGAATGCCAGAAACAATGGTTCTTTTTTCGAAACCGAGATCCACCAAAAGCTTTAGCAGTTTTTTACTCTTAGGAACAGGAACGGCCTCGAGAATTTGTCCCACTCTCAGATCGAGCTTTTGAAAGTCTTCGATTCCGATTACATCTTTAAGAGCCGTATATTCTTGGGATTTTGGCTGAGTCATTGTTGTTGCCTGTTTTAATTTATCTATTTCTTGCTGAATTTGTTCATCTTCAATTTTCTGGAATAAAATCTTTGGCTGCAACAACGGCTGACTCACCGGAATAGGAGTTTGAGCCACGGTATTCCAATCTTGCGTTTTTAAAGGCGAAGAATATCCAAGCATCTTCCAGATTTGCTCTGCGGATTCAGGAATAATAGGGAATGAAATAAGCGCCAAGAGCTTTAAGCAATCTAAACAACAAGCAATGGTTGTCTCCATACTTGCACGAGTCGCCTCTTCACGCGCATCCTGCCAAGGACGCTTTGCATCAAAATAGACATTCCCTAACTGCGCTAGCTCCATAACGATTTGGCTCGCGCGTCGTAATTTAAAAGTATCGTAACTTTGAGCCGCTTCTTCAACTAGCCGCTGCATATTTTCCAAAAATCCTAAATCGATCGGTTGCAAATCTTTTTTTTGTGGAACACACCCTTCACATTGCTTATGAGCGAATACGAGAACGCGATTAACAAGATTTCCATATTTACCGAGTAATTCAATGTTGCAACGCTGCTGAAAATCTTTCCAAGTAAATTCGGAGTCAGATGTTTCAGGTGCATTCGCCGCAATCGCATAGCGGATTTGATCTGGTGTGTACCTTTTGAAAAAATCATCTAAATCGATGTACCAACCATCTGATTTACTAAATTGCCTACCCTCTAAGTTGTAAAATTCGTTCGCGGGAAGCTCATCAACTAATTTATAAGGCCGGTTTTGTCCCATTGTCATCGCAGGAAAAATGGCCGCATGAAAAGGGATATTATCTTTTCCAATAAAATTGACTAGCTGAGTAGACTGATCACACCAGTAATCTTTCCAACTCTCAGGAGATCCTCGCAATTCGGCCCACTCTTTTGTGGCAGAGATATAGCCAATCGGAGCATCAAACCATACATATAACACTTTCCCTTCGGTATCTGGCAACGGAATCGGAATCCCCCAAGTAGAATCGCGTGTGATGGCTCGTGCATGGAGATCTTTGATGTAACCTTTGGCAAAATTACTCACATTGGGTTTCCAATTTTTGCTATCAATCCATTCTAAAAGACGTTCTTTAAACAGATCTAGGACCAAAAACCAGTGTTTCGTTGGCTTTAGAATCAATGGAGCGTCTGTCAGTTTGGAGCGAGGATTCTTTAAATCTGTTGCTTCGTAACTAGCACCACATTTTGTACACTCGTCTCCACGCGCATTTTCATAGCCACATCGAGGGCATGTTCCAACGACATATCTATCCGCTAAAAAACGTTGATCGACTTCTGAATACAATTGCTCGGTTGTTCTTTCTTCGATATATCCATTTGCCAGGAGGTCTAGAAAGTATTGATGCACAGTTTCTGCATGTCCTTTCCAGGTTGTTCGAGAATAATGATCAAAGGAAAAATTCAATTTCTTGAACAAGTTGAGGTTCACTTCGTGGAAAATGTCGACGTGTTCTTTGGGAGCTCTTCCGGCGAGCTCAGCGCTCATTGTAATAGCCACCCCATATTCATCTGACCCGCAGACATATAAGACGTTATTTTTTTGTAATCTTTGAAAACGAGAGTAACAGTCGCCTGGGAGATAAGCCCCTGCAATGTGACCAAAATGAAGAGGACCATTTGCATAAGGTAATGCGGAAGTGACGAGAATTTTTTTTGTCATATTTATTTTACAGGTTGAGTGTCTTCGGGTAAAATTTTGATTTTCAATTCTTTCGGCTTTTGTACAATGAGGACTTCCACTTCAGTTCCGGGAACTTCCTTCCAACCAATTAGAATTTGTGTTTCAACATCAACATACAAGGGACCTGGGATGGTAAAAGCATACTCGGGAGTAATCGCCCGCGGTGATGGAGAAGGACATGAATGTTCTGTTTGAAAACCATCCAAGGAAACATGCTTATCTCGAATAATCTCTTGCTGGGTTTCCGATAAGCTCCCCCATGAGACATAGTTTCCCGGGTACCTTTTTTTTAAAAAGGTCCAATCTAAAGAAGTTTTTCCAAATAATGTGATTGTATTGGGAAAAATGCGTCCCGTTTCACGACAAAAAGTTGCCTGAGAAAATTCAAAAATACGATTATCATATTGATGAAAATTGTATAGAAAACGTACGACTTTTTCTTTTGTTTCAAGACTTAAATCTCGCGCATACCGCAAAGGCAGCCCACTATAAGGGCTTACGCTATCCGGCTGTCTAGAGATCCATATTCCTATTACACATAAAACAACAAGCAATACAAAAACGCCTAAGATGAGCGCACTAAAAAAAATGGCGTCATTAGGTGTTACCGCAGCGATGTAAAAATCAATTGCATAAGTAAAGAACATCTAAAATCCATTTAGATGTTTTTTCTTGGTGGTCTTTTGGATGATTCGGGTTTTGAATGAGCCTGAGGCTGATTCGTTGTGTCGACATGTGTGATGATTTCATCAAAACGATCTTTGTCTTCAGAAATTTCAGCTAAAACTTGTAAAGCACGATTTTGGCTGTCAGTTCTCACACGCGCATCACGGCCTGTTTTAATCATATTTTCTGCTAGTTTAATCGCATAGTTAACAAGATCAAACTGATTTCCAAATTTGCGACTTATCTTTTCATTTGTTAACGAACTTTTACTACGATCCATGGATTCTCCTTAGTTAAACAAAATCAAAAAAACATTTTAATCAAATTTTCGCGTCATCAATTCTCTTGATGAGATTTGCCGCGATTTTTGTGTACTTCGGCTATTACAATACTTCTTAAAATATCATAGGCAACTTCTAAATCATCATTAATCAAGTGATAATCATAGAGAGAAGCCGCCTTTAATTCATCTTCTACGATGGCTAAGCGTTTTTCAATCACGCGACTTTCTTCCGTATTACGTCGAATCAACCGTTCTTTTAAAACATCAAGTGAAGGTGGCAAAACGAAAATAAAAGTTGCCAAAAGTTTCCCCATTAATTGTTTTGCACCTTGCGTATCAATCACCAAAACAACATGTTTTCCACTTTTTTGCTGATCTGTTATCCACTTTAACGAGGTTCCGTAATAATACCCATAAAGCTTAACATATTCAAGGAATTCCCCATCTTCTATCGCTTTCTGAAAATCGGCTTCGCTAACAAAGTGGTAATGGATTCCAGGAATTTCCCCTTGTCGAAGAGGACGAGTTGTCGTCGAAATACTCTGCACAACATTAGGGAATTCTTGCACAAGTTTTTGAACAAGTGTCGTTTTACCTGTCCCAGCGGGAGCACTTAGAATAAAAATTAATCCGTCTTTCAAATCCCCTAATGGCGATTGTGGAATGTTACTCGACATTTTGCAATTGCTCGCGGATACGTTCTAATTCAGTTTTACAATGCACAACCAAATGCGAGACTTGAACATCGGGTGTTTTTGATCCAATCGTATTGATTTCGCGATGCAACTCCTGAAGAATAAATTCCAGATTTTTCCCAATGCGATCATTGGAGGACTGGAAGAGTTGCTTACATTGGTCTAGATGAGACTGGAAACGGACAACCTCTTCTGCAATGTCAATGCGATCAGCGTAAATACAAATTTCACGAAGAATTCGCTCATCATTTTCGACGCTGCCGGGCAAAATTTCTTCCAGACGCTCTTTCAACTTTTGCCGATATTTTTCAGTCGCCTGTGTCGAGCTTCCCTTAATTTCATCAATCCCTTTTTGGAGGGAAAGAAATCTTCCTTGCATTTCTTTCTGCAAAGATTCCCCTTCAATTGTTTTCATTTCCATCAACTTCAGAAGAGCAGCTTCCACAACTTCTTTAATGGAAGCCCTATAAATCTCTACATCAACGAATTCTTCATCACTAACGATCATCCCTGGGAAGTTCAAGAAAAAATCTAAGTTAACTTGTTGATTGCATGCGGGTAATGTAGCTTGCAAGGTTTGGCAAACGGATTGCAATTGCTGAGCAAGCGGTTGATTGAGTTTTAATTTTCGGGATGCATTTTCTTCAAATGCGGCAGTTAATTTAAGACTAATTTGTCCGCGAGACACTTTTTCTGCGACCCATTTTTTGATATCGCTATCAAATTGAAGAAACTCACGGGGAAGATTCGTTTGAACTTCTAAATGTTTCCGGTTAACAGATTGAATTTCGACGGTCAAAGTTCCAATCGGGGTAGAAGCTTTGCCGCGCCCGTAGGCAGTCATACTTTTGAGCATGCAATTAACCGTTTAGTGTAAGTGATTTTTCCACAGAATACACTGTGTAAGACATTAAAATCCAGAAAAAAACAGCTATTTCATTCAAATATTAATTAACATAAATCAAATTAAGCTTGATCGTTTTTATCAATTTTTCTAGAGTCGCAATCAAAGAACTTGAGGGCCGCCATGTTCCATCCTACCATTTTAGATGTTATCGGAAATACACCTCTAGTTAAACTCAATAAAATTAATCCTTATCCACATGTCACAATCCTAGCTAAGGTTGAATTTCTAAATCCTGGCAGCAGCATTAAAGACCGAATTGTCAAATATATCATCGATGATGCGGAGAAAAAGGGATTACTAAAACCTGGCGGAACGATTGTTGAAAACACATCTGGTAACACGGGTGCAGCCGCTGCTATGATCGGTGCCATCCGAGGCTTCCGCGTAATTTTAACCATGCCAGATAAAGTTAGCAAAGAAAAGCAAAATGCGCTTAAAGCTTATGGAGCTGAGATCATCGTTTGCCCAACTTCTGCTTCTCCCGACTCCCCTGAACACTATGTCAATCGAGCCAAACAATTAGCACAAGACATTCCTAACAGCTTTCGCATTAATCAGTACGACAATCTCAAAAACCCGGAAGCTCACTATCTCACCACGGGACCCGAAATTTGGGAACAAGCCCAGGGGAAAGTGGATTATTTTGTAGCCAGTGCAAGCACCGGAGGAACGATCACAGGAGTTGGTCGCTATCTTAAAGAACACAATCCCGAAGTAAAAGTGATCATGCCAGATCCAATTGGGTCTATCTACTATGATTACTTTAAAACAGGGCACATTCCGCCAGGGGGCAACTGCAATTACCTTTTAGAAGGGATTGGGGAAGATCACATCGCACATGCATTAGACTTTTCTGTCGTCGATGACGTTGTCCCTGTGACAGATGCAAATGCTTTTCAAGTTACTCGACAACTCGCCACCATGGAAGGCCTATTGGCTGGAGGATCTTCTGGAGCAAACGTTTGGGCTGCCCTAAATTTAGCAAAATTCTTAACAAAACCTGCGACCATTGTCACCGTCCTACCTGATGGAGGAGTCAAATATTTAAGCAAAATATTTGACAATGAATGGATGGAAAATCACCATTTACTAGAGAGAACCCTATGAAATTCGCAACAAAAGCTATCCATATTGGCTATGAGCCAGAACCTCTTTATGGGGCAGTCATGCCGCCCATTTACATGACATCCACTTTTGAACAAGAGGCTCCAGGTCAAACGAAAGGATATGATTACACACGAGGCGGCAACCCCAATTTTACTCTTCTAGAAAACCTGTTAGCTTCTTTGGAAAATGCCCAGTATGCCACCGTATTTTCTTCCGGAATAGGAGCCTTAACAGCCTTGGTCAGCCAACTAAAACCGGGCGATAAAGTGATTGGAATGAATGGCGTTTACGGAGGAACATACCGCCTTTTTCATCGCATTTTTGCTCCCTTTGGTGTCCAGTTTCAATCGATTAATCCCTCAAGCCATGATGAACTTGAAGCAACTTTAAAAAAAGAAGCCCCAAAGTGGCTGCTTTTTGAAACGCCTACAAATCCCCTCTTGGAAGTTTTTGATATTGAGTTGCTCGCAAAAATAGCTAAAAAGCACGGCATATTAAGCATTGTAGATAACACCTTTGCAAGCCCTTACTGTCAAAATCCGCTAGATTTAGGTGTAGATATCGTATGGCATAGCACAACGAAATACATTGGAGGACACTCAGATGTAATTGGCGGCGTTGTAATGACCAATGACGCAGAGCTAAAAAAAGAACTCAATTTTCGACGCCTTTCATTAGGCGTTAACCCAAGCCCTTTTGATACGTGGTTGATTACACGTGGAGTCAAGACATTGGCTGTGCGCATGGAGCAACATCAAAAAAACGCCTTTGCTATTGCACAGTTTTTAGAACAACATCCAAAAGTTAAAAAAGTTTACTATCCAGGACTTCCAAGTCATTCTGGACACGTGATTGCTAAAAAACAGATGCGTAATTTTAGTGGAATGGTTTCGGCAGAATTTCAACTTGAGCTCGAGCAGACAAAAAAACTCATTTCATCTTTTAAGCTTTTTTCGCTCGCTGAAAGCTTAGGCGGCGTGGAATCTCTCGTCAATCACCCTGCTTTGATGACTCACCTCTCGATTCCTCCCGAAGAGCGAAAAAAGATGGGAATCACCGACGGGTTAATTCGCTTTTCAATAGGAATTGAAGACGCAGAGGACTTGATCGAAGATCTCGACCAAGCCCTGCAAAAAATTTAATTATCTTTGCTCAATAACAACATCCATTAGATCATCACATGCGGACTCTTCATCTGAAAGAAATCCGCATTCAGAGTCAGAATCAGTTTCAGAATCATGCGTTGAATCCACCCCAGTCCTTTTTTCATCTCCAGATTCCATTTGATCCGTGAAACTTTCATCAAGTTCTGTATCTGCCTCCAACCACATTTCCCGTTCTTTATTGGCCTTAAGCTGTTTTTTAAGGTCTTCGTTTTTGTCAATATTTGATACAAGCCGTAACACTTTTTTACTTCTATCGTTTGAGTTCGATAGATTGTTTAGATTAGCCAATTCCTGAAATTGGCCAAAGGAAATATGCATGACATCCAAAAGAAGAAGAAAACTCTTGGATGAGCCTTTCAACAAAGCAAAACAACAATTTTCATAATCCATGGCTAATTTTGCAGCACGCCACAAACCAAAAATATTTTCTTCTATAAACCAAGGAATGACACTTTCTCTATCAGAAATCATTTTTTCAATGGATTCAAAGTCTTTATCCCGAATAGCTTTCAATATGCTCTTTGCTTGTACATCGATGACATACCATGCTTTTCTTAAAGAAGAATCCTTTACAATAAGCGGTAAAAGATCAAGTAGCCTGCTTTTCAATACCTTTATATCTCCATCAAAAACCTTCAAGTATTCTTCAATTGAGCTGAACAATCTATTCAGAACGATAAGAAAAATTTCAGGGGTTCCGACTTTCAATGCATGGAGACAAAGCTCAAAACGATCGGGAATATCAACGACATAAGGTTTATCTAAATAATCCCCTCCAAGTTCTGTATCCCAAATGGGATTTTTTAATATTTCTTGGACAACTTTGGAATCTCGAATCACAATTGCGTTTGTTAAATTAATGACGTTTTGTCCGATTGTGTTGTTTATTTCTTTGAGGAAGCCGCCCTCTATCGTTTTAAACCTTTCTAGAGATCCAAATAGTTTTTTTATGACCAGATGAGAAATTTTTTCGGGAGCAATTTTCAAAGTATAGGCACAAATATCATATTTTTTTACGAGTTGGACTGTTTTCGATTTATCTGCGGAGTACTCTTGTACCATTCCCTGATTATACCAAGATGTTTCGCAATTTCTGGAATCGAGTAATAGCTGGACCAATTTTTGGCTTTTCATGTCAATTGCAGAGTATAAATTTTTAACATCGGCTTCAACTCCAAATCCAATCAGAATTTTCACAAATTCAATCGGCTGTGTAGAAACATCCAAATAAGCTGAAAGCTCCTCTTTCAAATTCTTATTCTCTAAAAAATTAGCGAACACTGAAAATTGTAAACAATTGATTCGTTTCATATCAGGGAATACTCTACACGCACATCGGACAATTTGTAAAACCTTGGCACACACTTTCTGTTGTGATGATTCAATTTTGCGACTGGAAAAAACCTTAGATTGTCGAGCAAAAATACGAATCAACTCATGTGAATATGCTTGCAACGTTTTGCAAGCCAATGAAGCAGCATCTAAATCAACTGGATTTAAGCGAGACAGGATGTTTATAAGAGGAAGATCAGGAAGAGATTCGATGGTCAATTGATCAGAAGGCGAAAGGGGTGTCATATTTTTCCTTGTAAAACGATTAGTTCTTATTTCCAAATACCGGAAACAAATTTATACTAATTGAAATGTCCTATAAGAGATTATTCAATTAAAAGCTGGCGATATCCATTTCGATACAACTTTAATATCTCTCTCAAATTTTATTTGGAGCGATAAAGCCCCCTTTATCTAATCAAAAAGATTAATTAAAATCAAATCCATTGTTTGATCATTTTTTATTTTTAAATTCAGATAAACTTTGATTGAATTAAAAAAAGGAAGTGGCTTTACCATATTAAATTACTATGGTAAAGCCACTTCAAATTAAGATTATAAAATTAATAGATTAAAAAAGAAGTAATTAAAGGATTATAAAAATCAGGAAAGTCTGCAA